>DATAMS010000404.1:0-7560 GCA_036260495.1 Thermoanaerobaculia bacterium | reverse complement strand
TCGCCGCCTCGAACCGCCGCCAGCAAGCGGCTCTCCTCATTCCAGAGAGGAATCACCGAGTCAGGCTCCGGCCGTATGGCGGGAAACGACGCAACATTGCTCACCCCGATTGGACACGGCTCTGCGACATTTCGAAACCACGAGTTGAGTATCCTATCCGACCAATGAAACGTTGCCTGGCCATCCTCCTTCTATTCGCCGCCTGCCGCTACGAGCGCCCCGCCGCCACAATCGAGCCGGGCTCGCATCAAGAAGAGATCGAAACGTGGCGCGCCAATCGCGCCTCGCGCCTTCGCGCGCCCGATGGCTGGCTGGCCTTGGCTGGTCTCTACTGGCTGAGCGAAGGAAACAATGATGTCTCCCTTCCCGCAAAGCCGCCGGTGCCGTCGCAGTTCGTTCTGCAGAATGGCAAAGTGATTCTGAATCCGAATCCCGCACTGCTGATCGATGGGAAGCCGGTGACGGTTGCCGTCGAGCTACAGAACGATACGGATCCGAAACCGACCGTCGTGCGCACCGGAACGTTGTCGCTGGTTGCGATCCGTCGTGAAGACGCCGTGCATGGGCCACGTTTCGGAGTTCGCGTGCGCGATACCGCCGCGGACGCGCGAACGCATTTTCAGGGTCTCGAGTACTTTCCCGCCGATGCGAGCTATCGCGTTGAGGCCCGTTTCGAGCCCTACAACCCACCCAAGTCCATCCCCATCACCAACGTCCTCGGCATGACCAGCAAGGAGATCTCGCCGGGGGCCCTCGTCTTCACATTGCAGGGGAAAGAATTTCGCCTCGATCCGATCCTTGAGCAGGGCGAGAAGGATCTCTTCGTCATCTTCAAAGATGCAACGAGCGGAAAAGAAACATACGGCGCCGCCCGCTACCTTTACGCGCATCCGCCAGACGCGAACGGCAAGACGATCGTCGATTTCAACAAGGCGTACAACCCGCCCTGCGCGTTCACGCCATACGCTACCTGTCCGCTGCCGCCGCCGCAAAACCGGCTACCGATCCGTATCGAAGCAGGGGAGAAAAAGTACGCCGGCGGCCACGGATAGCCGTCGCGCGGTTACGAAGTCTCGCCGCGGTTTCGCGGGCTCGATCTGCGAAACCGCGTAACCTCGCTACCGCGTCGCTACTCCGCATTCCTCTCGTCCGCGAGCACCTGCGCCACGCACGCCGTCACATTCTTGCCGGTGCTGATGTGCAGGAACTCGTTCGGTCCGTGCGCGTTGCTGTGAGGACCGAGCACGCCGGTGATGAGGAACTGCGCGTTCGGATAGCGCTGCCCCAGCATTCCCATGAACGGAATCGAGCCGCCTTCACCCCACGTGGTTGCAGGTTTCCCGAAGAACGCCTGAGACGCGGAGTCAACTGACTTTTCTAGCCACGCGGCGACCTTCGGCGCTTCCCAGCCGCCGCCACCTTTTTCGGGCTCGAACGTTACGTGCGCGCCGTACGGAGGATCGCTTTCGAGCAGCTCCTGCAACTTGCGGTCGAGGTTCGAAGCGTCGAGCGTTGGGGGGATGCGGAGCGACAGCTTGATTGCCGTTTTCGGCCGGAGAACGTTGCCGCCTTGAACGAGATCGGGCAGACCGGCCTGACCCGTGTACGAGAGCATCGGACGCCACGTCCTGTTCAGGAGAAGCTCGAGCGGATCAGTGCCCATCGGCTTCATGCCGGGAAGGAATGGAAACTTGTCATGAATCTCGTCGCCGAGGATGCGGGCGGTTTCTTTGGCTTCCGCGAGACGGTCGGGCGGCACCTCAGCGTGAAGCCATTCAGGGATGATCCGCCCGGTGGCTGCGTCCTCGAGGCGATCGAGAAGAATGCGCAGGATGCGAAAACTCGACGGCACGATGCCGCTGGCATCGCCTGAATGCACTCCCTCGGTGAGCACTTCCACGGTGAGATTGCCGACGAGCGAGCCGCGCAGCGAGGTCGTCATCCAAAGCTGGCTGTAGTTGCCACACCCGCTATCGAGACAGATGACGAGACGCGGCGTGCCGATCTTCTCGGACAGTAGGTCGATGTACGCCGGAAGATCGACCGAGCCGCTTTCTTCGCAGCACTCGATGATGATGACGATGCGCGAGTGCGGCGCACCCTGCTGCTTGACTGCATTGATCGCCGTTACCGCAGCGAAGATGGCATATCCGTCGTCCGCGCCGCCGCGGCCGAAAAGCTTCCCGTCGCGGAGCACAGGAGTCCACGGTCCCAGACCCTCGTTCCATCCGACCATGGCTGGCTGCTTGTCGAGATGCCCGTACATCAACACGGTCGAGGAGTTGTCGCCATCGACTTCGATGAAGATCAGCGGCGTGCGGCCCTCGATCTCATGCGTCTCGATGCGAAGTCCCGGGATCTGTTGCGCCTCGACCCAGGCTTTGGCAAGCGCCACGGCCCGGTCCATGTGCCCATTCTTCTTCCAATCCGGATCGAAGAGGGGTGACTGGTTGGGGATGCGGATGTATTGCTGTAGTGTAGGAACGATCGAGTCGTCCCAGATCTGGCCGGCATTTCTGGCGACCTGTTCAGAATTCATGGAGTACCTTCCGTCGGCGGTTTGCGACGGCGGAGGATAGCATCACTGGAACCGCCCGAACCGGCTGAGGGCCGGAATCGAAAAAAATCGACGTTTCCAAAATTACCGACACCTTTCCGCTACTACATCGGGTATGCTGTGCGCAATCCAAAAAGTCCGAGGAACTTGATGCCGGGAAGGAACCTCCTTTAGCGAGGGAAGAGGGACGCGATTGTGTTCGATCCCAATATCCTGAAAATGCCAAACGCTGCGCCGGCCGCCCCCGCAGGGGACGAACCTCCGCCTCTGACCCTGCCGCTGGAACCGCCGCAGGAAGATATCGGTGAGCTTTACGTGCGGCACCGCACACTGCTGATGCACATCGGCAACCGCAAGTTCCGCATCGCGGAGCCGGAAGCCGAAGGTCTCATCCAGGAAGTGTTTCTGTCGTTCATGACCACGACGACGAGAATCGCGAACGTGAGATCGTGGCTGGTGGCGGCAATGTGCAACGCCAGCCGGCACTACTGGCGCGTGCAGGGACGCACGGAAGGTCTGCCGGAGAATTTCAACGATCACACGGATCCGACCTCCGACGACATCGCCGAGGAGTTTTCCAGGGTAATCACGATGCGGCAGGCGCTTGATTACCTTCAGCCGCGCTGTCGCGAGACGCTTTATCTCCACTACTACGAGGGCCTCTCGGCGAATGAAGTGGCGCGGGCGCAGGACACGACGTCGCGCTATGCCGAGAAACTGATTCACAACTGCCTGAAACGAGTCCGCGAGATCTACTTCAGCATCACGGCGGTGAAACGATGATGGTCGAGCAACACTACGACGAAGAAGTGCTTGCCGGATTTCTCAGCGAACCGATCGATGCCGCGGCGCGGGACAAACATCTCGATACCTGCTCGCTCTGCAAAGGGACACTCCAATCGATCCGCGATACGACGGTCCTGCTGAAAAAGCCGGAGATCTGGGACCGGAAGAGATTCTCGACCACGGCAAAGCCGGAGACGCTGGCCTTCCTCCGAAACGTGCAGCAGACGATGGCGGCAGAGGAAGCAGCGGCATGCGTGCATGTCGCGCTCCTGCTTGCGGGCGATCGCGAATCTTGGGCCGCCAGGCTGGCCGCGCATCCCGAGTGGCGAACGGCAGGACTGGTACGGCAGTTGATCGCGGCGACGGACCAGGCGATCGATCTGATGCCGCCGAATGCCCTCGAGATCACACGCCTTGCGATTGACGTCGCTGAGCAGTTGCCGGATTCGGATCGCGTCGTCAGGCTTCGCGGGAATGCATGGTACGAGCGGGGATATGCGCTGTTTTACACGGGCGCGTTCCGTGAGGCGCTCGTGGCGCTTGCGAATGCGGAGTCGCAGTTTGCACGGCTCTCGGCCGTTGACCATGAAATCGGCAGGCTGAATCTTGTGCGCGGGATGGTTCACCGCGCTCTGGAGCATTTTGATGAAGCATTGCCTCTCATCACGGCGGCTGCGGCGTTCTTCCGTGAGTATGGCGATATCGAGAGGTGGCACTCAGCAAGACTCGCTCTAGGAATTACGCTGTGGAGCACCGGACGTTTCCGGGAGGCTCTCAACACTCATTTGGAGATCGTGGGTGACAAAACAGCCACACTGCGGTACCAGGCCACGGCACTTCAAAATGCTGCGATCTGCCACAGGGAACTTGGCGATTTTGACTCTGCGATCGAATGCTTTGTCAGGGCGATTAATGCGGCCGAGTGGGCCGGTATGATTTCGTTCCGAGCCAAGGCGCGGTGGACACTCGCTAGAATCTTCGGCGAACGACAAAGGTATGAATCTGCACTGGCAATTCTCACCGAGCTTCGCGATGAGTTCGAAGTTTTGGGCATGACTAATGATGTCGCGATGATTGCACTCGATATAGCTGAGTTACTCCTGGCCACCGGAAGGTTCGGTGAGGTCGCTAGGGCGTGCAAGCAGGCCATCACTTACTTCGAAAAGATGCAGCTCACGTCCGGCCGAGGAGCGCTTACTGCAGTGACTTATCTATGTGAATCGGCAGTCGGCGGAAGCGCCACCACAGCTCTTGTTTCGGACCTTCGCGACGCGTTCTTTCCTGACGCAAGCAGCCGAACCTTGAGCCTTCGGCCCCACGAATCTTTGCCGTTGCCGACCGATCGTGGGTAGGGAAAAGTCCCGCCCAGACACTCCTCAATAGGGCGCCCTCCAAAACAACCGAGTTCATCAGAGCTCGCGGAGGGTATATGTCTATACGATCGAGTGTTCGGTTTGCTACAGTTGTTCTCGTTGTTATTCTAACCACTAACATTGCCGCGGCCGCTCCGCATCGCGACGGTGGCTCGGATGGCTTCTTCGGGAGCATTGCCAAGATCGTCAAGCAAATCGGCAGGATTCTGCGCCCGCTTGAAGAGCCAACTTGGCCCAAGCCCTGAGCCTCCCTCCTCGCCATACAATACGTCGGCGTTACTCCGGGGAGTGTGCCCATGTCGGTCGTATTGTCGGTTCGGGATGTTGTGAAGACTTTTGGCGCCGTGCGGGCGGTGGATGGAGTGTCGTTCACCGTCCGGCGGGGGACCATTACTGGGTTACTCGGCCGTAACGGCGCGGGGAAGACGACGACCATCCGGATGATTACCGGCGTCTTCTTTCCTGATGCCGGTACGATCGAGTGGCTCGGTAGTGAGCGGGATGCCCGCGACCGCATCGGCTATCTTCCGGAAGAGCGTGGGCTCTACCGGCAGATGAAGGTGAAGGAGCATCTGCTCTTTCTCGCGGAGATCAAAGGTTGCCGCGGTGCTGCCGTCGTGCAATCGGCGGAGCGCTGGCTCAAGCGCTTCGAACTTTGGGACAAGCGCGACGCCAAGGTCGAAACGCTGTCGAAGGGCAACCAGCAAAAGGTTCAGCTCATCGGGACTCTTTTGCACGATCCCGATCTCATCATTCTCGACGAGCCGCAGTCCGGGCTCGATCCCGTCAACATGCTTCTGGTCCGCAACCTTCTTCGCGAACTGAAAGAGGAGGGCCGCACGATCCTGCTATCCACGCACATGATGGCGGAGGCGGAGAGGATGGCCGACGAGATCATCCTGGTGCACAAAGGAAAGGTTGTTCTCTCCGGCGCGATCGACGCCGTGCGCGATTCATTCGGGAAGAACACCTTGCACCTCGACTACGAAGGTGACGGCGCCTTCCTCGAGCAGCTTCCTGAGGTCAAGCGCGCCTTGATCGTCAACAATGCGGCGGAACTGAGTCTCAACGAAGGTGCCGACCCGCAGCGCGTCCTCGAAGCCACCGTCGGCCGTCTTCGTGTTCGCAAGTTCGAGATCGCCTCGCCATCGCTTGAAGAAATCTTCATCGAACAGGTCGGCGCCGAGACCATGGAGGCCATTCGATGAACAAGATGTTTGCGGTCATCAAACGCGAGTACCTCCAGGCCGTTCGCCGGAAGATGTTCCTGTTCATGACGGTCTTTTTTCCCGTCCTCATGTCGGGGCTGTTCATCCTTCCAACACTTCTGCTTTCCAAAGGTCTCGGCGACAAGAAGGTTGCCGTCGTCGATGGCACGGGCGCGCTGCGAAGCGCTTTCGTGCACCACCTCGCACCCGAAGTTCCTGATCCGAAGAAGGCGCTGACTGGCGGCGGCAGGCGCACTGAGCTTCCACAGTCGTTGGATGTCGAGTACGCCGATGCACATGGCCAAGGTAATCTCGATGCCTCCGCCAAACCCTATCTCGACCGCCTGAACGTCGATAAGAGTTCCGACCGGCGCCTGGATGCAGTTCTTCTCATCCCTGCGAATGCCTTCGAAGGCAGCGACGCGAAGATGACCTTTTACAGCCGCTCCTCGACTGATCTCTTCTCCCAGGAGCGACTCGGATCGATTGCCAACCGCGCCATCCAGCGGCAGCGTTTGGCCGGCCGTGGGATCGATCCAACGGTTGTCGATACGCTCACGCGCGAAGTTCCGGTGAACAGCGTGCAGCTCTCGAAAAACGGCGAACAAAAGAAGGGCAGCGAAGCCAACTTCATCATCGGCTTCATCTTCGCGGCACTCCTCATCATCCCGTCCTTCATCTACGGCCTCGAAACCATGCGCGGCATCGTGCAGGAAAAGAGCGAGCGCATCGTCGAAGTGCTCGTCTCGTCGATGTCCCCGCGCGAGCTTCTGACCGGCAAAATCCTCGGCGTGGCCGCCGTGGGGCTCACGCAAGTTAGCGTCTGGCTTCTCGCCATTGCCGCAGCCGGATCGTTCGGCGCGGCCAGCGCGATGGCTGCTGGTTTCAACGTCACGCAATTCCTGCGTCCGATGGTCTTCGTCTACTTCGCACTCTTCTTCATCCTCGGCTACCTCACGTTTGTCTGTGTTTACGCGATCGCCGGTGCGGCCTGCAATACGGATCGGGAAGCGCAGCAACTCGTCGCGCCGATCCAGATGGTGATGATGCTTCCATGGTTTGTGATGTTCGCCATCATCACCAACCCCGACTCCACCTTCGCCGTTGTGCTGTCGCTCATGCCTGTTTACGGGCCGATGACGATGTTCGTGCGAACGCTCGTCTCCGAGCCGCCCGTATGGCATGTGGTCGTTTCGATCGCCGTCTCGATCGTCACGATCATGGCGTTCTTCTACGTGACGGCGAAAATCTTCCGCGTGGGCATTCTCTCGTACGGCAAACGCCCAACGATTCCGGAACTGTGGCGATGGATGAAAGTGGCCTGACGACTGGCGGCTGAACGGCCCGCTGAACCCGAGGTCACCGCCGGCTGCGAGCGGCTGCTATGATCCGCGCCTAGTCCACAAAAACAGGGGGCCCCACGCGGATGGAGATCCAGACTCTCAACGACATTTACACCGTCACCTGCACGATGCCCCGGCCGGCCGCGATGAAGTTCAAGCGCGACGGCAAATGGGTCGACACCAGCCTGGATGAATTCCGCGACACGGTCCGCTATCTCGCCACAGGATTGCATCTGCTCGGCCTCAAGGAAGGCGACCGCGTCGCAATCCTTTCCGAGAATCGCCCGGAGTGG
>DATAMS010000687.1:0-3619 GCA_036260495.1 Thermoanaerobaculia bacterium | reverse complement strand
TCTGGAGGCATGGCGGAAGGATATCAGGGGAATGGGGCGTGGGGTGTCGGGAGTGGGGGGTGGGAAAACAGAGATCAGAGACTCAGAGATCAGGACAACCGCTCGCGTCCTGATCTGTTTGTCTCTGATCTATTTTCTATGCCTCATATCGCCTGCTCCACCGGCTTGCTCGTGTTCAGCGTCGACGGCCACGTTCCCGTCAGCTCCAGCTTGCGGCCGCTGGTCACGATCTCGATCAGCGCTTCGGCCATGTTCGATACGACCCAGTCGAAGTTGTCCTGGCCGACCGAGGCGACATCGGCGTCGGGGGCGCAGTTCATGAAGTCGATGGCGTAGGGAATCCCGCCGCGGACGGCAAACTCGACGGTGTTCATGTCGTAGCCGAGCGCTTCGCAGAGGGCGATGGCATCGCGCCGGATGCGGGCTTCGAACGCAGGCTCCATCGGCGGCGGGTTCTTCACGTATCGGAGATGATGCGGCTGCTTCGGATCGTAATGCATGATGTGGACGCGGTTGCGGCCGATGACGTAGCAGCGGTAATAGCGGTCGAAGTCGATCGCTTCCTGCGCCATCATCGTCAGATCGCGGGTCTGGTCATACGCGGCGAAGAACTCCTGCTGGTTGTCGCACTTGTACACGTCTTTCCAGCCGCCGCCGTACGCTGGTTTCATGAAAATGGGGAAGCCGAGGTAGGCGAAGACTTCGTCCCAGTTGACGTACTTCATGTTTCGGAACGACTTCGCTTCGGTGCTCGGCGGATAGTCTTTGTGCGGAAGGAGCACAGTGCGTGGAACGGCCACATCCACGGATTTGGCGACGAGATTGTCGAAGAACTTGTCGTCGGCGGACCACCAGATCGGGTTGTTGACGATCTTGACGCCGGACGCGGCCGCACACTTGAGATACGTCCGGTAGAACGGGATCTCGTGGCTGATGCGATCGAGGATGAGGTCGTAGGGGAAGACGCCATCATCTTTGAGGTACGACAGCTCCGCGGGCATGGCCTCGACCTGATCATCGCCGCGCTTGTTGATGGCGTCGATCAACGCCCAGGGGAACGTATCTTCCATACCGAACACAAGCGCAATTCTCTTTTTTCTCATCGAAATCTCCGGGCGGCGGATCGTATAGAATCGGCGGCCCAGCCGCAAATGGGGTTGAAGCAACTGTGAAATGTTGAATGTTCAATGTTGGATGTTTAATAATATTTAATGTTGAATGAAAAGAAGTATCGATTCGATTCCTGAATAGCTGGCAATTAATAGCAAGCCGAATTCAACACTGAACATCAACATTTAACAGTCAACATTCAAGGTTCTCTTTTCTATGTACCGCGAGCACGTCTTCTGGCACAGCCAATCCCTCGGGCGCGACATGGAATTTGCCTGGTACGGCAAGTTCGGACGCCCGGTCATGCTCTTCCCGACCTCGGCCGGCCGCTACTCCGAAAACGAAGATCGCGGCATCCCGGAGTCGCTCGCGGACAAAGTGGACGGCGGCGAGATCCAACTCATCCTCGTCGATACGGTGAACGAGGAGAGCTGGTACAACCGGCACGTTCATCCCGCCGTTCGCGCGGCCCGGCATGCGCAGTACGACGCCTATCTTCGCCACGAGCTCGTGCCGTACATCTTCAACCGTGCGCAGCGTGGCGATCTGGCAGTCTACGGCGCCAGTTTCGGCGCGTACCACGCCGCGAACTTCGCGGCGCGCTATCCCGACGTCGTCAGCCGCGCGATTTGCTTCTCGGGTATTTACGACATTCACGATCAGCTCGACGGCTACTGGGACGAGAACTGCTACTTCAACTGCCCGACCGCGTACATTCCGAACATGGACGGCGAATGGGCCGGCAAGCTCTCGCGCATTGACTGGATCATCGCCACCGGCGAGTACGACACGATCGTCGGCAAGAACCGCGAGTTTTCGTCGATTCTCTGGTCGAAGGGCATTCAGAATTACCTCGAGATCTGGGGAGGAGTCTTCGGCCATGACTGGCCGTGGTGGCGTGAGAATCTCCGCCGCTTCCTCTGAAACGCACGAAGTTTGCAGTCCAGGGGGCTCATCATGCGTCGTTTCGCAGCGGCAGTGATTGTGGTTGGCGTCGCCGTCGCTGCACACGCGCAGGTCGATTCCGATCGCCTTCAAATTGAGATGGGCGATGGTTCCAGGATTGCCGTTCCGCAGCAGTGGGAGCCATCAAACGGGCAGATCGTGGAGTTCGTCGCACCACCCGCTGCGATCAGCGCAGGGAAAACTGCGGTCGACTATCAGGCCACCTTCACTCGCTTTCGGAACGATCTGAGCGCGATCGTCAACGCCAAACGCGCCGGCAAGACTGCCATCACGTCGGCGATTCGCCGCGAGTATTTCGTCGTCTTCAACGGCGCCGCCATCGACGTTCCGCAAGAGCTGGTCGCGCAGATCCGGGCGCTGCCGTACGTGAAGCGCGTCGATGCCGACCGAACCGTGCATGCATTCGCCAGCACCAACATCGCCCTCGTCGGCGCTGACAAGGTTTGGACGACGCTCGGCGCGCGCGGGAAAGGCGTGACCGTCGCCATCATCGACACTGGGATCGACTACCTGCACCCCGCGCTCGGCGGCGGATTCGGACCTGGGTTCAAAGTGATCGGCGGATGGGATTTCGTGAACGACGACGCCGATCCGTTCGACGACGCCGGTCACGGAACGCACGTCGCAGGAATCGTGGCGGGCGATTCGTCCACGATCACCGGCGTGGCTCCCGATGCGTCGCTCATCGCCTACAAGGTTCTCGGCGCCAACGGCAGCGGCAGCGATTCCAACGTGCTCGCTGCGGTCGAGCGAGCGGCCGATCCGAACGGCGACGGCAACACCAGCGATCACGCCGACGTCGCCAACCTCAGCCTTGGCGGCGGCGGCAATCCCGACGATCCGCTGTCCGAAGCGATCGACAACGCCACGGCGGCGGGTGTGACGTTCGCCATCGCCGCAGGCAATAGCGGCGCGTTCCACAGCATCTCCAGTCCGGGCACTGCACGAAGCGCCATCACCGTCGGCGCCAGCGATTTGAACGATGTCATCACCAGTTTTTCTTCGCGTGGGCCGAACACGAAGAACCTGTCCATCAAACCGGATGTGGTCGCCCCCGGCCTGTCCATTTTGTCGTCGTATCCCGGCAATCGTTACGCGACGCTGAGCGGAACGTCGATGGCCACGCCGCACGTGGCAGGAGCCGCGGCGCTGCTCAAATCGCTTCATCACGATTGGACGCCGGCACAGATCAAGCTGGCTCTGATGAACAACGCGCAGCGAGTGCTCGATGAGATCATGGCCACCGGCGAGGGACGGATCGATGCCTACGCGGCTGCCACCGGCAACCTCGTCATCGATCCTCCATCGATCAGTCTCGGATTGCTGCCGGCCGATCAACCGAACTACTCGGTGACGCGCACGCTGCATCTCACGAATCGCGGAACGACGACGCTCTCCTACACGGTGAAGTCGAACGTTGCTTTCGGCGAGACCGTGACACCGTCATCGCCAACCGTGACCATCCCAGCTGGTGGCTCGACGGACGTGACTCTCACCTTCACATTCAGCGTCGGAACCGTGCAATTCAGCACCAACTCGCTCA
>DATAMS010000684.1:0-3300 GCA_036260495.1 Thermoanaerobaculia bacterium | reverse complement strand
GCCGGGCGCGTTCTTTCACTACCTGACGGTGACGGTGAATGGACCGTCGGTCACTGTGAATGTCGTGCCGTTGTATGGGACGGCGTTGTGCGGTTCGGGGGGGTCGTAGGGTTTTGGGAGTCGGGGGTCGGGGAGGGGAGTGGGGTGTCGGGCGTGGGGGGGCGAGAGGTGGCTATGGGCGTGCTGCCGGCAGCTGCCAGCAACGCAGCAACCTCGCAAACCAAAACCCAGGAGACTCGTAACTCGCACTCCCCACTCTCGACTCCCCACCCCCGACCCCCCAACATTGGCCCTTAATGTGCTCTGTTGCCCGCCATGCGATGGACACCTGGCGGCGACAGTAGCGATGTAGAAGACCGGCGCGGATCGAGCGGCGGTGGGTTTCAATTCGGAGGCATGCACATCGGATGTGGCGGGGCCGTGATCCTGCTCGTCCTCAGCCTCATCTTCCACAAGAATTTCTTTGCTCTCCTTGGCACCGGCGATCAAACCGGATCGGGGCCTGTGGCGACGCGGCCGGTGCAGGAGTCGCCCGGAGAGAGCACCGAGCGGGAGTTCGTGACGTTTGTTCTCGACGATACGCAGAAGACATGGCCGGCGATTCTCTCGCAGCAGACCGACGCCTCGTACCACCACGCCAAGCTGGTTCTCTTCCGCGATTCCATCAACTCGGGATGCGGTTATGCGCAGGCGGCTTCCGGTCCGTTTTATTGTCCCGAGGATGAGAAGGTGTACATCGATCTGGCGTTTTACGATGAGTTGAAGCAGCGGTTCGGCGCCTCGGGAGATTTCGCGCAGGCCTACGTGATCGCCCACGAGATCGGCCATCACGTCCAGAAAATCCTCGGCATCGAAGAGAAGGTTCACAGCGCGATGGAAGGCGACTCGCGTCACGCCAAGCAGTACTCGGTGCGCCTCGAGTTGCAAGCCGATTGCTTCGCCGGAATCTGGGCGCATTCGACGCAGGAACGCAAACTGCTCGATGCGGGCGATGTCGAGGAAGGCTTGAACGCCGCAGCGGCGGTCGGCGATGACCGGCTTCAAAAGATGGCTGGCAAGACGGTGAATCCCGAGTCGTTCACGCACGGCTCGTCCGCGCAGCGATCGGAATGGTTCAAGCGCGGCTTCGACGCAGGGAAGATCTCCGATTGCGATACGTTCGCGTCGGGGGCCGTGCGATGAGCGGTGATGCATCCGTGCGCCAGAATCGGGACGACGATCGATTCGAGATCGATACCGATGGCGGTCCCGCGTTCGTGGAGTACATCATCGACGGCGATGAGATTACGTTCACGCACACCGAGGTGCCGAAAGAGGCGGAAGGCAAAGGGATTGCCTCGGCGCTCGTGGCCGCTGCGTTCGTGTACGCGCGCGAGTCGAAGCTCCGCGTGATTCCGCAATGCGCGTACGTTGCGAGCTGGCTGAAACGGCATCGGGAGTACGACGATTTGTTGCATCCGGAGTATCGGTAATGCGGGGTGCCGGCTGTCGGGAGTCGGGTGTCGGAGCGCGCGAGTAATCTCTGCGGATGGCTCTGACCGGCGGCCGGTAGACGTGTTTTTCAGCGGATAAACGCGACAGCACGCCGGACAAACGCGATTCTCAGCGATAAGCGCGACAAAACACGCCGTACAAACGCGATTTTCGGCGGATAAGCGCGACAACACGCCGCACAAACGCGAATTCTCGGCTGACAAAACGCGAAAACACGGCGGACAAACACGTTTTCCAGCGGACAAACGCGACCGCACGGTGGTTTGTCGCGACTATCCGTCTGCGGTCGCCTTGCAGTGACGATTTTTGTTCGTAAGCGGAGTGGAGGCATGGCGTCGTATGCGCGGTCAAAAAGAAAGGATGAGCCGAGGAGGTCTCGGCATCTGTCGGGTTCGTGAATCTTCGCTCCGACACCCGACCCCCGAAATCCGACACCCGCGTCAGAATCTCCGCGTCACTCCCCACACCAATCCCGCATCGGCGCTGTTCTGGTACGTGATCAGATTCTCGACGATGCCGGCGTAGGCGGTGAGTGTGCGTCCGATGGCGTGCTGGATGCCGACGGTCAATTGATAGGAGCGGCGCGTCAGCTCGGGGGCGCCGATCGTGCGGAAGGGGCTTTGCGAGATGGCGATTTGTGCGGTTGCCGACGTGCGGCCGGCGATGAGAGTCGAGACCGCGACCGAGTCGGTGATGACGAATTGCGACTTCGTTCCGAGCGCGCTGTTGCGGCCGAGGAGGAGCATGCCGGCGGAGGCGTGGAGGCGGGTGCGGCCGTAATCGCGCGTGGCGAGGAGTTGCACGCCGCCGTCGAGCGAGCCGGAGCCGTCGAGCGTCTGCGCGTTGCCGGTGGGAAGCTCGAGCGCGCCTTCGACCGAAAGTGCGAGGTTGGGATCTTCAAATGCGGAAAGCTCGTACTTTGCGGAGAGGGCGACGTCGCCGAGTTGTTCGTTTGCCGAGTGCTGGCGGAAAAACGTCCGGCCGTCGTCGGTGCGAATGTAGACGGTCTCGCGATTGCGCTGCATGGCCGGGCGCTCGTCGCCGCCGAGGTGGAAGGCGGCGTGAAAATGTTCGATGAAGGCATCGTCGTTGCCGCCGCCGATCGTTGCGAACGGCACCGCGATGCCGACTTCGAGATTCGCGCCGAGGCCGCGATGCGCGGTGAGGGTGGTGCGGTGGATCTCGCCATCGACGAGGAAGACCGCTTGTCCGTCGTCCATCCGAATCAGGCCGAGGGTCTGCGCGCCGGTGCGGCGGTCGGTGTCGCCGGCGAGGTTGTGGCTGATCCAGCGCGATTTGGCGAAGGTGTTGGAATCGGCGCCATGAAGATCCACGAGCCAGTCGTTCTCATCGAGAACGTGCGCGCTCTCCGGATCGAAGAAAAAGAAACCGTTGCTGAGCAGGTACTGATCGCGAACCGGCAGCGGCCCGAGGATGTCGCCACGATCGCGTTCCTGGCCGAACGCGGATAGAGCCAGTACGAAAACTACGAGTAGCGCCGCGAAGCTGAGGCAGCGGGTCATGTCGATATCCGAATGTGAAAACGATGACGTGTGGAGATCGGATTTGTCCAGTGAATCTTTGGGCTGCGCGAATAGACTGCCTGCATGAGCCGCGGTTTCATTGCCACGCTGGGCGGAATCGCGCTGACGTTGCTGGCGTGGTTCGGGTCGTGGGTCTGGCCAGGCTGGCCGGCGAGTTTCGCGCTCGACGCGCTCGGCCACTATTCGGCGTTCGTTGACTTGCCGCGCGCGGCGAAGATTGCCGCAGTCGTTGCGCTGATCGTGATCAATGTGGGGACGTGGG
>DATAMS010000638.1:0-4925 GCA_036260495.1 Thermoanaerobaculia bacterium | reverse complement strand
TCGATCGCGCACGAGGCGTATGCCGGCGATCTCATCGACGAGCGCCATCGCCATCGCTACGAAGTCAATCCCGAATACGTGCCGCAACTCGAAGAGCGCGGATTCCACGTGACCGGCCTTTCCCCCGACGGAAAGTTTGTCGAGATCATCGAGCTGGAAGGACATCCCTGGTTCCTCGGCTGCCAGTTCCATCCCGAGTACAAATCGCGCCCAACCGCTCCGCATCCGCTGTTCCGCTCATTCATCGCCGCCGCAAGAATCTTCAAGAATTCTGCGAAGGCAACCGCCGCGGTGACGGTCGCGCAAGAGACTGAGCTCGTATGAAAGCGCTGCGGTACATCGGCGGAATCATCGCCGGCATGATCGCCGCGTTCGCGCTGGTCGCAAGCGCGGAAGCCGTCGTTCACGTGCTCTACCCCCCGCCTCCGGGCACGAACATGGAAGACTTCGAGCAGGTAAAGCGATTCATCGCCGCGCTTCCGTTGCCCGCCTACCTGCTCGTCCTCACCGGCTGGCTGATCGGAACATTCGTGGCAGCCTGGCTCGCCGCGAAAATCGCCCGCGACCCAATCGCCGGCTACATCACCGGCGCTCTGCTTCTCGCCGCGGGCATCTTCAACGCAATCAAAATCCCGCAGCCGGTATGGTTCTCGATCGCGTCGTTTGTGGTTTACGGTGGCGCGACGTGGGTGGGGGCGAGGGCGGTGAGATCGCAGCGCATTGAGCACGCATCAGACTAGTTCAGGGCTTTTTCAAGTAAAGCAATACGTTGAGTTAGATGTAAGACCTGGTCCTTGAGCTCGACCAACTCCGATCGAAGGGTCAAGCGGTCGAGTTTCTGTTCGACGGTTGTCATGCGGTCTTCCAGCGCAGTCATGCGCTGTTCAAGACGTTGAAATCCAGCCCTGAGCGCCTGATACTCGGTCTCGAGCCGATCGAAGCGGCGATAAACGTCATCCATGTACGAGAGCATCTCGTCCTTGGTGACCATGCTGTCTATCCGCGCATTAAGCTGATCAAATCGGGGCTCTATGACCGCGCGGAAAAACTGCATCAACGTATCGAATAGCTCGTTCGCCACGAACGGATTCTACCATCGCGTGAGTACAATGCCCCCGCATGCAGACGCGTCCAATCGCCATTACCGACACCATCTCCTTCGGTGGCGGCCACCCTCCGCTTTTCATCGCTGGTCCCTGCGTCATCGAGTCGCGCGAGCATGCGCTGCGCATGGCGCGGACGCTTCTGGCGCTGCGCGATGAGTTGAAGGTCAACCTCGTCTTCAAGTCGTCGTTCGACAAGGCGAACCGCACATCGATCGAATCGTTTCGCGGGCCGGGCTTGGAGAAAGGACTCGAGATTCTACGGGCTGTGAAGGCCGAGACCGGCTTGCCGCTCCTCTCCGATATTCACGAATGGCAGCAGGCGGATCGCGCGGCCGAGGTGTTGGACATCATCCAGATTCCCGCGTTTCTGTGCAGACAGACCGACCTCATCGCCGCCGCTGCGCGCACCGGAAGAGCGATCGGCGTGAAGAAGGGACAGTTCCTTTCTCCTGAGGAAGCGAAGAACATCCTCGACAAAGGGCGCGAGGCAGGGAACGAGCGCGTTTTCATCACCGAGCGCGGATCGTCGTTCGGGTATCAGAACCTCGTCGTCGACATGCGCTCCTTCCCGATTCTGCGCGGATTCGGAGCGCCGGTCGTTTACGACATCACCCACTCGATGCAGAAACCCGGCGGCGAAGGGAAGCAGACCGGAGGCACGCCGCAGTTTGCGCGTCCGCTCGCGCGCGCGGCCGCGGCGGCGGGTGCGGAAGGCTTCTTCATGGAGGTTCACGACAACCCGCCCGCGGCGCTCAGCGATCGCACCACGCAGATCCGTCCGGAAGCCGCCCGCGACATCATCATAGACATCCTGGCCATGCGCGCGGCCTTGCCCGAAATCTGAATTGCAGCCGGCGATGTCAAGACTCCAGCGCATTCTCGCCGCGGTCATCGCGCTCTACCTGCTGCTCGTTCTTCTCGACCGGTTCGTGCTCGTCGAGTTGTTCGTGAGGCGTGCCGGTCTATCGATCCTGATCGCCCTCGCCGCGTCGCTGGCGATCGTTGGATGCGGATTCGCGCTTCGATCCCTGCTCGCACGTGCGTGGCGTCCCGACGATTGCGACATACCGCGCGACTTCCTCCTCGGCTATCCCATCTTCGGCGCGCTTTGCTTTCTCGCCGGAACATTGAATGTCTCCATCTGGTCGATGGCAGCAATGCTGGTCGTATGCGGCGCCGGTGGTCTGTACGTCGTCGTCCGGCGATTCAAATCCCGACTACCGGTCATGCCGGCGCTGACGGAACCACTCGCGCTCATCGCCATCGCCATCGTGTTTCTGGCAGCACTCGTGGCCGCGCAAGCGCCTCCCACGTCGCTCGACGAGCTCGCCTATCACCTGGCAGTGCCGTGGTCGTGGGTTCTCAATCATCGCGCCATCGATCTGCCGTTGATTTCGCACTCGTATTTCCCGCTCGGCATCGAATCTGCCGATCTGCCACTCCTAACGATCCTCGGCCAGATCGGCGGAGGAATCGCGTCTCACATTCTTCATCTCATTGCCGCGCTGGCGACGACAGCGATGTTGTTCCGCCTCGCGCGCGGCAACGCACTCGCGGTTGCGGCGATCGTCACGACGCCGGCTTTGGCGTTGATCGCAGGATGGTCGCTCAACGATTGGCCGCTGATCGGAATCTGCGCCGTTCTCGTTCTCGCGCTCGATCAGGATGATGTCCCCACGTGGACGGTCGCGCTCGGAGCAGGACTGCTCACGAAATACACGTTCATCCCGTTCGCGATGATCGCGTTCGGAATTGCGATATGGCAGAAGCGCAAGAAGTCGCCAGAGCCAGGCACCCACACCCAACTCCGCACGACCCACGTCCTAATCATCGCCATCGCCATCGGCTCCATATTTCTGATCCGCAATCTCATCCTCACCGGGAATCCGATCGCGCCGTTTCTTTCCGCGACGGCGCCGCATGTCGCGGGTTATCGCGCACCATTTCTTTCGGACTACGTCTTCGAAGGACATTTCATCGATGAGAGCCTCGGAGCCTCGCTCATTGCGGCATGCGCCCTCTCCGGAGGCGCGCTGGCGTGGACTCTCATCGCCTTCGCGGCGCTGATGCTCTTACTCGCGCCGTCATCGCGCATCCTTCTGCCGTTCCTCGTCATTCCGGCGGCACTGTCCAAACGCCCCCGCCGATTTACGCGCGTCGTCCTTGGCTTCGCTATCGTCGTGCAACTTTTTCTCGTTTGCTATTTCGTCGATCGCAGCGGCGCGTTTTCGCTTCTTTCGGGAGACGCTTCGGATGCCGAGTACTTGACGAAGCAACGCTCGTCGTACACAGCGGCGCAGACCGTTGACGCTATGCTGCCGGCGAATGCGAACGTCCTGGTCGCCGGCCTAAATGAGACCTACTGGTTCGCTCATCGCGTCCGCGGCGGCGGCAACTTCGACGGCCCGCGGGTCTCGCTCTACCTCGATGCTCCCGCGCCCGAAGCGCTTTACGCACGGCTGAAAAACGATGGCATCACGCATGTGGCGATTATCGCGCCGTCCACTGCGGTTACGGCCGTCCCGCAAAAACTGGCCGAGCGCGATACCTCGCTCACGCCACCCGCGCAGCGCATGCTCGCGCAGACACTCGACCGCTTCGCCTCGAGCGTCTCGTCGCGCGGATCTGCTACCGTATTCACGTTGCGTTAGGAGTCACTATGGAAAAGGTCAACGGAATCGGTGGAATCTTCTTCAAGTCTGATGACGCCCCCGCCTTACGCGACTGGTATCGCGATCACCTCGGCATCGCCGTCGATGACTACGGCGGCACGTCCTTCGAATGGCGCGAGAAAGAGAATCCGGATGTCGTCGGCATGACTGTCTGGTCAGCCTTTCCTGCGACGACGAAATACTTCGAACCGACGCGCGCTCCATTCATGATCAATTACCGAGTCAGCGACCTCGACGCCATGCTGGCGCAGTTGCGAAACGCCGGCGCCGTCGTCGACGAGAAAATCGAAGACACCGACTACGGCAAATTCGGCTGGGCCACGGATCCCGAGGGCAATCGGTTCGAGCTGTGGCAGCCGAAGTAGTGATGACGAGAGTGGATCAGTCGATTAGTGGATTCGTGAGCCAGACAGCCATCGACTACTAATCTACTCATCCTCTAATCTACTAATCACTCCCTACAACAACGTCCCCTTCAAGATCAGCAGCGCAACGGTGAAGTAGATGCAGAGGCCGGTCACGTCGACGAGCGTGGCGACGAACGGCGCCGACGCGGTGGCGGGATCGAATCCGAGTCTTCGCAGGACGAACGGCAGCATCGAGCCGGCGATCGTGCCGAATAGGACGACGCCGATGAGCGAGAACCAGACGGTCAGCGCCACGAGCATGTAGTGCGCGCCGTACTCGGTGATGTGCAGCTTTTCCCAAAGGACGATGCGGATGAAGCCGATGAACCCGAGGAGCGAACCGAGGGCGAGACCGGAGATGATCTCGCGGCCGAAGACACGGAACCAGTCCCGCAGGCGCAACTCGCGCAACGCCAGCGACCGGATGATGAGTGACGTCGCCTGCGATCCTGAGTTGCCGCCGCTTGAGATGATGAGCGGTACAAAGAGCGCCAGTACGACGGCCCGTGCAATCTCCTTTTCGAAGAAGCTCATCGCGGTCGCCGTCAGCATCTCTCCGAGGAAAAGCGCGGAAAGCCAACCCGCGCGCTTCCGGATCATCGAGAAGACATCGACCTGCAGGTATGGCGCATCGAGCGCTTCCATACCGCCGAGTTTCTGGATGTCTTCGGTCGCTTCCTGCTCGGCGACGTCGAGCACGTCATCGACAGTAATGATGCCGAGCATGTGGCCTTGCGCAT
>DATAMS010000633.1:0-2582 GCA_036260495.1 Thermoanaerobaculia bacterium | reverse complement strand
CGAGCGCATCTCGCCAACACCTCCAAGTCCGACATCTTCGTTTCGATTCACGTCAACTCCATCCCCCAGGGCAACAACCACGGCGTCGAGACCTACTACCTCGGCCCGACCAACGATCCGTCACTCACGCAACTCGCCGCGAAAGAAAACCTCACCTCGGGATACGCGCTGGCCGATCTGCGCAAACTGCTCGACCGCGTGTACGCCGATGTGCGCCGCGATGAATCGCAGCGGCTTGCCAGCGTCGTGCAGCATCAACTTTTCAGCGGACTGCGCGGCGTCGATCCCGGTCTCGAGAACTGGGGCGTCAAGCGCGCGCCATTCATCGTGCTCGTCGCCACCGACATGCCGGCAATCCTCGCTGAAGTGGGTTGCCTGTCGAATGAGCGCGAGGCGGAAATGTTGCGCAGCGGCACCTATCGCGAACAGATCGCACAAGCGCTCTTCCACGGAATCAATGCATACGCCCGCGCGAACGACGCGCCGCAGAGGAAAGGAACCTAATGCCTAACGAATCCGAGATCCTCCACGTCGGGATTGACCTCGGCACCTCCCGCAGCGCGATCTCCGCATCGAACGGCGAGCGTTTCGTCGTCGACAGTTTCGTCGGCTGGCCCGCCGACATGGTGGCCCGCAAAGTCCTCAAGCGCGATGTCCTCATCGGCCACGAAGCGGTTGCCAATCGGACGATGCTCGATCTGCACCGGCCGCTCGAGCGCGGCTTGCTGAAGGAAGGCTCGGACAAGGACGTCGAAGCCGTTCGCGAGCTGCTCAAACATTTGCTGCGCCTCGTCGGCGTCAGCTCGAACGGCAAGATCGACAGCGGAAACGTGCGCGCGGTGGTCGGCGTACCAGCCGCGTCGCTGCGCACGAACAAGCAGTACCTGCGCAACTCGATGAAAGGCATCGTTGACAGCCTGATGATCGTCAGCGAGCCGTTCGCGGTGGCGTACGGACTGAACGCGCTGCTGCACACGATGATCATCGACATCGGCGCCGGCACGACCGACTTCTGCGTGATGAAGGGCCGTTACCCGGGAGAAGAAGATCAGCGCACGCTGACGAACGCCGGCGATTCGCTCGACACACAACTGCTCAAGCTGATCGAAGAGCGCTATCCGCAGGCGAACGTGACGATCTACATGGTCCGCGAGTGGAAGGAAAAACACAGCTTCGTCGGCGAGCCTCCGTCGCGCGTGCTCGTCACGGCGCCAGTCAAAGGCGTGCCGACGGAGCTCGACATCACGAACGAAATGAAAGCAGCGTGCGAAACGCTGGTCCCTCCGACGATCGAAACGATGCTCGACCTTCTCTCGCGCGTCGAGCCCGAGTTTCAGGAGCGCGTCCGCAACAACGTGATCCTCTCCGGCGGCGGCGGCTTGATTCGCAATCTCTCCACAACGTTGGAAGCGGCACTCAAACAAGTTGGCGGCGGCAAAGTCACGCACATGCGCGACCCGGTCTTCGTCGGATCGGACGGCGGCTTAGCGCTGGCGCTGGATGCGCCGGACGAGGATTGGGAAAAGTTGACGGCGTAGGGAGTGACTGGCGAGAGATCCCCGGGCGAGACACCGGCGGAAGCCGTCATTCGCGAAACGCTGGAAGAGTGCGGTCTCGCGGTTCGCATCGGGTCCTGGCAGGAGCTCGCGGTGCAGTTCGCCTGGTCAGCGGCGGAGCAAACGTACTTCGAAAAGCGGTGCACGTTCGTCGACGCCGAGGTGCTCGGACCCGATTCGTCGCGCCTGGACGCAGATCACGAGTTGCTGTGGGTCGACGCCGAAACCGCATGCGCGATGCTGACGCATGAGAGCCACGCGTGGGCGGTAAGGAGACGGATCGGATAGCCTCGAAGCCTACCGCTTCCGATTTGCCAGGATCGTTTCGTAGGCCTTATGCGGTCCGATCCAGAACCACAAGATGGCGCCTGCTTCGCGCTGCACCCCTACCGCTCGGTAGTCGCGGCCGACTCGGACAGATACGATCGGCTCGCGCGTGAATGCGCGCTTGTAGTGAAGACTCGGATGCCACGGGTTCGATCGGAAAAGACGATACGCGGCGCGCGCCTGCTCGCGCACATCGCGAGGAAGTTCGGCGAGCATCTTCCGGAATGCCTGATTGGTCCGCGACTTCACATCGCGTCCGGATCGAGAGGCTGCGTCAAGCCCGCCTCATCCTCACGAATCGCATCTGCTGCCATTTCCGCGAGCATGTCATGCGATTGCGCAAACAACTCGTCCCAACGTCGTTCCGACTCCAACTCGGCGAGGAGCCATGCACCGACGACCTCCTGCTCAGCCTCCGGCAGTTTCGAGGCTTCGGCAACGGCTTTCTGGAGCAACGTTCCCATCGCGTGAATTCTAACAACTTTGGGCACATCGTGTGAGAGTCCGAGGTCGAAGCTGGTTGACTTTTCGCCACGTGGCGAGGATAATTACGCCAGTTGACATATGGCAACCTCGACGACGCATCGCCAGCCTTGTCCGAAACCATCGAAGGATCTGGCTCACTTCACGAGCCTCATGAATGGAGGCTCGGGCGCACACTTCCATGTTGTGCTCCTGGGCGTCAAGGCATCCGACTGG
>DATAMS010000611.1:0-12028 GCA_036260495.1 Thermoanaerobaculia bacterium | reverse complement strand
CGAAGCCGAAGCAGATTCAGATCAACGCAACGGCCGCCGCAACTCCCGTCAACCAGTAAACAACCCTCGATTGCGTCATGAATCGGCCGCCGGAAACGGCGGCCTTTTCATTTGCGGATGCCGGCGTTGCGTCGGCGAAAGAGCCGGAACTCGGTGGCGTAGCGCCGTTCCCTCGGCGAAAGTCGCACCGCACGTTCGTAGTAACCGCGTGCGCCTTCGACATCCCCAATCGCCTCGGAGACCGCAGCGAGATCGAAGAACAGCGCCGCCGAATCCTGATGCCGCGCGGCCGCGGCTTGCCAGATGGAGCGCGCATCGGTCAGCCGCTCGGAGCCGATCATCGCGAATGCGACATCGAACGACGGCGCGCTCTCGTCCAGCTCGATTGTCTCGCGCAACGTTCGCGGCGTGATCTCGTCCGCGGCGATGACGGCGGCAAACCGCGCCGCTTGTTCGTAGGCGATGTCGCGCTCCTCCTCGGTCAGCGTAACCATTCGCGGCGACGTGCCGTCAGCATGCACCGAGTACGAGAACTTCCGTCTGCCGTCGATGCCAAGCACGTCGATGCGTGCCGAGCAGGTGGCATCGATCCAGTGATGCAGGCGCTTGATTTTCTCGCCGTTCTCGAGGTGCTCGCTCCCCTCGGCACTCTTTTCGACGCCCGAACAACTGAACCGGTTCACGCCCACGTACACGTCAGCGGGATGGTTGCGGCGAAGAATCGGTAGGGAACGTTTGTCGAAAAAGAGGTGGTGATTGTTTTCGACAGCAAGCTCGATCCGCACCGCGCCCGCGCGCGAAACGAGATCGACGAAGCGATCAAGGAAGGTGTCGATCTTGTTGCTGTCGCCGATCGCGTAGATCACGGAGAGGCGCTCGACGGGCCCGAGGTCGCGAACCGCCGGCAGCGTGCGAATGAACGAGATTCGCGGCGGAGCGGCATGCGCGACGCCCGAAACAAGTACGAGCGCGGCCACTGGAAACCAATTCGCCTTCATCGGTGCCCGCAATCTTACTCAAACTCCGCACGCAAATCGCTGCGATAGAATTGCGCCGAATGCAGTTGAACGTCACGAGTGAGATTGGCAGGCTGAAGAGCGTGCTGGTCCACCTGCCCGGGCGCGAGATCGACGTGATGATCCCGCCGATGATGAACCAGCTTCTCTTCGACGACATCCTCTACGGACAAGTCGCGCGCGAGGAGCATCGCCGGTTCCAGCAGCTCATTCGCTTCATCGCTCCCGAGGTGCTCGATATCCAGGATCTGCTGGAGGAGGTGCTGGAGAGCGATGAGCTCAAGCGCCTCGTCGTCCGCGACCTGGAAAAACGCAAGCTCCTCGGGCGCAAACTCGCAGCCGCGTTGCGCGAGCAGCCGGCGGCGTTGCTGGCGCAGACGCTGATCGGCGGCATTCCGCACGAGCGCGATGGCAAGGGCGAGCTGCCATCATTTGATCTCCTGCCTGTCCCAAATTACTTTTTCATGCGCGATCCGCAGGTCGTGATCGGCGACGGCGTCGTGGTTTGCGGCATGGCCACGCAAGCGCGAAGCCGCGAGTCGCTGCTCTCCGGCTACGTCTTCGCGCATCACCCGCTGTTTCGCGAGAGCCGCCGCTGGTCGGACTTCACTGCCGGCACGGCTCCAGGCCGCGAGCACAAGCGCATGCCGACGATCGAGGGCGGCGACATCCTCGTGCCGTCGCGCGATCTGCTGCTCGTCGGAGTGACAGAGCGAACGAACCGCGCCGGTGTGCGGCAGTTGGCGACATCGCTGCGCGAGGCCGGCAGCGAAGTGCGCACGATCATCGTCGTCGAGCTGCCGCGGCAACGATCGTTCATGCATCTCGACACTGTCTTCACATTCACGAGCCGCAACGAGTGCCTGATTTATCCGCCGGTCATTTTGCCGGGCGGCAGTCAGGCGGCCACGGTCACGACGATCGATCTGACGAAGAAAGGCATTTCGTACTCGCCGCAAAAGTCACTGCTTGCCGCGCTGAAGAAGCGTGGCTTCGATCTCGATCCGATCTACTGCGGCGGCCGGAGCGCGGTCGATCAGCAGCGCGAGCAGTGGACCGACGGCGCGAACGCATTCACGCTCGCTCCCGGAATCATTCTTTTGTACGAGCGCAACGTCCGCACCGCCGAGGAGCTTGCGGCGCACGGCTACCACATCGTCTACGAAGACGATCTCCTCCTCGGGCGCACCGAGTTGGAAACGTGGACCGACACGAAGTACGCGATCCAGATGGCCGGCCACGAGCTGTCGCGCGCACGAGGTGGGCCGCGCTGTATGACGATGCCGCTCGTTCGCGAGGACGTGTAGCGTGGACTCGGCGACGAAACTCGCGGTCGTTGCATTTGGCGGCAACGCGCTGCTGCGCGCCGAGGATCGCGGAACGCAGGAAGAGCAGATCGCGCGCGCAAAACAGGCCGCGCGCTGGCTCGCGGAAATCGTTCGTCACGGATACAAACTGATCGTCGTTCACGGCAACGGCCCCCAGGTCGGCAACATCCTTGTGCAGAACGAAGAGGCCTCGACGAAGATCCCGCCGCAGACGCTGGATGTTTGTGTCGCGCAAACCGAAGGTTCGATGGGTTTCCTGTTGCAGCAGGCCATTCGCAACCGGCTCGACAGCATCGGCGTGAGCGGCGACGTGGCGACGATTCTGACCGAGGTCGAAGTCGATCCGACAGACGTGGCGTTCAAACGTCCGACGAAACCGATCGGACCGTTCGTCACGCGCTACCGCGCCGAGGCCCTCACGCGCGACCTCGGATGGACGATGCGCGAAGACGCAGGACACGGGTGGCGCCACGTCGTTGCCTCACCACGTCCGTTGCGGATTCTGAATCTGCAAACGATCGTGCACATGCTCGACAGTGCGGCGGTGGTGATCGCGGCGGGCGGCGGCGGCATCCCGGTCGTGCGCGGACGCGACGGCCAATGGCGCGGCGTCGAAGCGGTGATCGACAAGGACTTCGCATCGAGTCTGCTTGCGTCGGAACTGCACGCGGCGATGTACGTCGTCCTGACCGGCGTCGCCAAAGTGTCGGTCAACTTCGAGAAGCCGTCGGAGAAAACGCTCGATCGAATGACGGTGGCCGAGGCGACGCGGTATCTCGCGGAAGGGCAGTTTCCCGCAGGCTCGATGGGTCCGAAGATCGAGGCAGCGATTCAGTTCGTCAACCGCGGCGGCAAACAAGTGCTGATCACGGACGTCGAGCATTTGCGCGACGCGTTGCAGGGGAACGACGGAACGCTCGTGGTGCCGTGATTGTGGAACTGGAATTGATTCCAATCGCCAATTACGGCATTTCGCGTGCCCCGCGATAAAGCACAAAGAGTGAAATCATTTGAATGACGTGGTACAGGTCATTGTGATTGAAATGCGCGAAGAGGCGTATGTGCGAGGCTTGCACGGCGACGGCAATTGCCGCGATTGCAATCCCTGAGATGATTAATCCGCACGACCGCGGCGCAATTCGATAGCGAGCGATACAAATCACAAGCATGGCAACCATTAGAAAGCCATAGAACGCAATGACGTAGATGAACTCATTGTGTGTGGCCATCCACACGAGATAAATCATAAAGAGAAGGCTCGCCGCGATTGTGAGCAGACGCGCGACGCGTTGCGGGACGAGGGCTTGAATGGTTCCGCAAAATAGCAGCAGGCCGGCGGCGCCGATTGTTGTAGCGGTGATTTTCCAGAGGATGGCGAGCGGTAGCGGCGGTAGCGTCGTCTGGAAAGCGTGATAGACGCCGCCTGTAAGCGAGCCGAGACCGGTGGCGAGGAAGGCGAGGCTCCAGAGCGAGCGGGTGCGGCTCGTGCCGCCGCGCCATCGGATGGCGAACGTCAGACTGAGAAGGCAGAGGAGGAGATCGGTGAACGCGGTCATCGGCTCGGCGATCATTGGACCTCACGAGAAAGCGCCAAGACGCGAAGGGTGGCGATGTTTTCTTGGGCGGCTTCGCGTCGGCTGGGAATGTTCACGCGGGAAACATATCGCGATCGTGCCGGTACCTACGTGACTGCACGGCCCGGTGAGCGAATTGTGAAGCGGCTAAGATTGTGCCGCGAGCGCGCTCCCGTTGACCAACGATCCCACTCCCAACGTCCCAGAACGATTCCGCTCCGCGTTTCGCGAGGCGACGCTGGCCACGATTCAGCGACAGGCCGGCAGGTTTCAATTGCGCGGCGTGCTCTTTTTCCGCGGCGCGTCGACGGCGTACGTCATCGAGAGTGAGCGGAGAAGTTTTCAGCCGATGCTCGTCGTCGATTCGCGGCGCGTGATCTCGGCGCGTTGCGCGTGCGATCCCGGCATGAAGACCGACGATCTTTGCCGCCACCTCGGCATCCTCCTCGCGCGTACAGCGGACGCGAATGGCGCGCTGCCCTTCGAGCGATTCGAGACGAGCGTCTGGCGCGCCATCGGTTTCGCGGCCTCGACCGAAGGACGATCGATCGCGATTGACGGCGAGAGCGATCCGCGCGAGTTGCTGCTGCGCAAGAGCGCGCTCACCGAACAGGAACAGGCGCTGCTCAAACGCGGATCGGGAAGCGCGCGGCTGCAGTGGGAATCGTCGGCGTGGTATCGATGGGCGCAGGCGCAATTCGCCGATGATCCGTTGTGCGAAAGCGTGTTGCTCACGTTGCGCGACGGCTCCCTCATGCTCGGCGACGTCGCTGTGCCCGCTGCCGCGGTCGAGCAAATCGTCACGGACGGAATCGCGGCGCGCTGCGGGTTCGAGGTCATGCCGCTGTCGATGACCGCGTCGCTGCGCATCGAGCTGACGCCGGATCGCGCCCTGCGATTCGTCCCTGTACTGCTGCGGCACAACGACGAGGAAAACGTAGGTCGGACTCTCCAGTCCGACTTCCTGTTGTCGCGGGGAGAGAACAGTCGGACTGGAGAGTCCGACCTACGTCACACCATCTATGTTCGGGCGGATCTGAAGCAGTTCGGGCGTTTCTTTCTAGTCGATGGCGGCTTCGCATCGATCCAGCCGGCCGCGCCGATGTTCGTCGAGCAGCGATCGAATACGCAGGCGATGTTGTTTGACGAGCGGCCCGCCTCGGGGATTGCACTCGAGCGCGAAACAACGATCGCCGAGGATGAAGTGTTCGCGTTTCTGGAACGGCATCGAGAGGAGTTGGCGGCGATGCCCGCGGCCCTCGCGCCCGATTGCGTGCGCAACGCGAAGCCCGTTCGTTTGGAAGGCGACGTCACCTTCGATTTCGGCGCTCCTCGGGGCAACGCACTCGAAGTCGCGATCATCTTCGAGACCGGCGTCACTGCCGCCGAGATCGTCCGCGCCCGCCGCGACGGCATTCGCGCGCTCAATCGCGGCGACGCCTGGATCGACGTGCGCGATCCGCAGTTCGACTGCCTCGATTCTGTTGCGATGACTGATGAAGGCCACCTGCTCGTCACGCCGCTCGACGTCTTGCGCGTCCGCGCCACGCTGCGAGGCCGTGCGAGTTTTCGCGGCGACGCATCCGGCCGCGACGTCTTCCGCATGTTCGATCAGGTCGAAGTATCGAGCGAAGCGCCGTCGCCGTCATCGCTCGGATTCGATCTCTACGCGTACCAGCAGACCGGCTATCACTGGCTCTGGCTGCTGCACCACAACGGTTTCGGCGCGCTTCTCTGCGACGACATGGGCCTCGGCAAGACGCACCAGGCCATGGCGCTGATGGGTGCGGTCGTAACTGCGAATCCACACACGTCGATCCTCGTTGTCTGCCCCACCTCGGTGCTCGATCACTGGCGCGAGAAACTGTCACGCTACCTGCCGGGTCAGGAGATCACGCTCACGTCGTACGGCCTCATTCGCAGCCGTCTCGATCAATACCGGCAAACGCGTTTCGACCTCGTCGTGCTCGATGAGATGCAGACGATCAAGAACGCGGACACAGCCACGCATCAGGCTCTGGCAGCGCTCGACAAAGGTGTGGTCGTCGGACTCACCGGAACGCCGATCGAAAATCACGAAGGCGAGTTGCGGACGCTTCTCGATTTCGTCGTGCCCGGCTACCTGCCCGGCAACATCGACGATCGTGCCACGCTTCGCCGGCTGGCGCGTCCGTTCGTTTTGCGTCGAACAAAAAGTCAGGTGCTGACCGAACTTCCGCCGAAAATCGTCGACAAGCGCTACTGCGAGATGTCCGACGCGCAGCGCTCGCTCTACCGCGCGGTGCTCGACTCGCGCGCCAAGCCGTTGCAGGCGCAGCTCCGCGCCGGTGCGAGCATCTCGTACGTTCACGTCTTCGCCGCGCTCAACTATCTCAAGCAGATTTGCAATCACCCAGCGTCCGCAGGCGGTGGCTTCGACGGCGATGCGCCCTCAGCGAAGTGGGAGTTGTTCACCGAGCTTCTCGATGAATGCATGGCCAGCGGTCTCAAAGTCGTCGTCTTCAGTCAATACCTGCGAATGCTGGAGATGATCGAAGAACACTTGAAGCAAGAATCGATCGGATTCGCATCAATCAAAGGAAGCACAAAGGATCGCGGCGGTGAAATGGCGCGCTTCCGCGACGACGCCGGCTGCCGCGTTTTCACCGCCAGCCTTCGCGCCGGCGGCCTCGGCATCGATCTCACCAGCGCCTCCGTCGTCATCCACTACGACCGCTGGTGGAATCAAGCCCGCGAAGATCAGGCCACTGACCGCGTTCACCGCATCGGCCAGAACAAAGGCGTGCAGGTGATCAAACTGATCACGCGCAACAGCGTGGAAGAAAAGATCGACGCCCTGATCGAGCGCAAAGGCCGCCTCGCCAACGACATCATCCTCGACGACGACCCCTCGCTCGTAAAACAGTTCACGCCGGAGGAGTTGGAAGAACTGCTGGGCGAGTGATTAGAACGAACCTTTCTGCAGCTCCCCAGGTCCCGGTACAAACGGATCGACTGCCACAAACGGAAACTGCTGGCGAGTCTGTTTCCATAGGTTCTTTAACATCGCGCCGCTACTGTACGTTCGGCCTCTTGCTTCACCTGTCGCGACCAATAGACTGGCATCAACCATGGCCTTCAGATCGCGGGTCGCAATCTGCTCCGATATTTCGGCAACCGGCCGGTATGTCGAATTGCGAACACGAAATCCTACGGTCGCATCAAAGAGCGCATAAATTGCCCTCTCCGGCAGGCCTTTCTCTTTAACCACTTCCTCCAAGTCGCCCCAGATGCTGGCAGTTCGATCCGCTCGTACGCGGAGGAGCTCAGCCTGCTGCACGTGAGCTTTGAGGTTGAAGCGAATCCAGGCCCGCGTATCGTTTTCGGGGTGCCAACTCCCCTGGCCAACCTTCGAAAGCACTTCGTAGTATTCGGCCGTATGCCGGCCCAGCCATTCCTCGATGCTGCAAAACTGCTTTTCGATGACGCCACTTCGCGCGAGGATCAGCGTCTGGAGGCAGCGAGCCATGCGGCCGTTGCCATCCGAGAACGGATGGATCATCACGATATTCAGATGCGCCATCGCTGCATGAACCAGCCGCGGCGTATCGACACTCTCGAGTGACTCGATCAGTTCGCCCATCAATGCCGGCACTTCGTCAGACGGCGGCGCCTCGTAGACGATCTCGCGTCTTTGCTCGTTCCGAACATACATGGCACCCGGACGCCAGCGGCCGGGATTCTTCCGCAGGTCGTAGCTCAACATCATGTAGTGCATGCTTCTGATGAAGCCTTGGTTGAACTGAAAGTGCGGATCATCCGAAAGCTGGAGGACATAGGTCATGGCGTGCCGGTATCCCTGGATGGCAAGCCACGTCTCCTCGGGTGTTCCCATTGGCTCCTCACCTTCGAGCGCGGCGAGCCCTTCCTCTTCCGGCACGTCATACCCCTCGATGCTGTTCGACCCGAGGACAGCTCGAGCGCGCATCGCCCGGCTGAGGGAGCCTGACCAGCGAACCGAGCGCTCGGTTGCGTATCGAAGTTGATGACGGAGGCCATCGAGCTGATTGATTACGGCTATCTCGGCGTCGTCCAGAGTAGGGGATTTGAAGATCGTCATGGCTGAAAGTAACCATCATTTGATACAGATTCTTTCAGCCTTTTAAGGCTGATACTTTAAGAATATCTATCATGGAGTGTATCGTATTTAAATTCAATGCCTTACCAACTGTCCTAGCGGGAGGCGCTCATCGGTTCCGGACCCAGGCGCTCGATGAACTCGATCGCTGCGGCGATCACGGCCGGATCGCGGAGGATGCGGCGGTGGCCGAGGCTGCGGGTGAGCCTGAGGACGGCATCGGGCCAGGCGGCAGCGAGGTCGCGGCCGAAGCGTGCTGGCACATCGGCGTCGTCTTCGTCGTGAATGACGAGCAGCGGAGCGGTCATCTGCGGCGCCATCGCAGTGCCGCGGAGGTGTGACCAGTCGATGCCGAACTGGCGCTCGATCGTGCGCTCCATCCGTTTGGCGAGATCGTCGGAGATTCCGAGCATCCCGCCGAAGGTTTCCGTGAAGAAGGCGAAGTCTTCCGGCGGCGAGAGGTAAACGAGGCTTCCGTCAAATGCCGCGTCGCGAAGTGCGACCGTCGTCGCCGCCGCGCCGAATGAATGCGCGACGATCGCGACGGGCTGCTCGGCGTCGATGAGGGCGTGAACGATCGCGGCGAATTCGAGGAGATTCGTGCGGCGTCCCGGCGAGTCGCCGTGCGCGGGAAAATCGGGAGCGATGACGCGATAGCCTTCGCGCGCCAACGACTCGGCCAGCGTTCCGAGTTGCGTTCCGCGTCCTTCCCAGCCGTGAAGCAGAAGGATCGCCGGGCCCGCGCCCCAGGTCCACGCGGTGATCGTGTGCGATGCGACGACGCGCGATTCGCGCTCCGCCCGTTGCCGCGATGCGGCTTCGCTGGCGGGCGAGGGAACGCGCCGTGGAGTGAGGAAGAGACGAGCGGCGAGGCGCGCGGCCAGCGAGGGAGCGATGACATCGAGCGCCGTCAATGCAGAACCGATGACCCGCAAGGCGATGGGGATACGAACGTTCGTGCTTTTATGTTGGCGGCTCTTCTCCATTGCGATCTCCTCCTGAATTTCTACTTGCGCGCGGCAGGCTTGCGGCCGTTCGAGCCGCGGGACGATGAGTCCTTCACCCGCGCCGACTCGATGAGCTGCTCGAAGGAGCGGAACGCTCGCACGCGCGCAGCCGGCATCTGCAGCAGCCGCGAGAAGTGGTGGTAGGCCAGCAGAATCGAGTAGAAGTCATGGGCGAGCTGCTGCGCATCGACATCGCTCCGGAACTGCCCTTCATCGACGGCGATGCGCACAGCCTGACTGAGCGTGGCCAGCCACTCTTTCTGCGTCGACACGAGATAGTCCCGCACCGGCCCGGGCTTGTCATCGAGCTCGCTCGCGGCGGCGATGAAAATGCAGCCTCCCGGGAGCGAAGCGTTGCCCGACCAGTCGAACCAATTCTCGAATAGCGCCCGCACGCGCGCCTCGCCCCTCGGCTTCTTCAACGCCGGCCCGACGACTTCGGCGATGAAATGCGATACGGCCGAGCGCAGCACTTCGATCTGCAGATTCTCTTTCGATTCGAAGTGCGCAAACACCCCGCTCTTCGACATCCCGACTTTTCGCGCCAGCTCGCCGATGCTCACGGCGGCAAGGCCGGATGTGCTGGCGGCAGCCACCGCGGCGTCGAGAACAGCTTCACGCGTCTGGCGGCCTTTGCTCACGGGCGGCAGAATAGCACGATCGTTCGCTTTTACAAGACGATCAGCGCAGCGCGCAGCCGCAAGCACTTCGCTTGATTCGGAGCCTCACTCGTCGTAACGTCTTCTCTCCCATGAAAACGACGAGCTGGATTGCGACGGCGCTGGCCGCGAGTCTCCTCATTCCTTCCCTGCATGCAGCGTCACCGGCGCCCGCGTACAAACCGTCCGCGGCGTACGAGTGGCTCGACATCTCGCTCGAGGCCACAGCGCGCGAAGTCGATCGGCACGGCGCCCGGCCAACGATCATCTCGCGCACGCTGGCCATCGTGCTGACTGCGATGTACGACGCATGGGCCGCCTACGACGACAAAGCAATCGGCACGCGCCTCGGCGCCACTCTCCGCCGGCCGCCAGCGGAGCGGACGCAGGCGAACAAAGAGAAGGCCATCGCCTACGCAACATACCGGGCACTGATCGATGTCTATCCCGAAGACAGAGCCTGGATCGACGAGCAGATGCGCGGACGCGGATACGATCCCGACGATCTGTCGATGGACCGCTCCACGCCGCAGGGTGTCGGCAACGTTGCCGCCGCGGCAGTTTGCGCGTACCGGCATCACGACGGCGCGAACCAACTCGGCGATGAAGTGGGATCGAGCGGCGTGCCGTATTCCGATTACACCTACTACGCGCCGGTGAACACGCCGGAAAAAGTCAACGATCCGAACCGCTGGCAGCCAATTCCGTTCGTCAATCCGAAGGGCGGCACGATCGCGCCCGGATTTCTGACCGCGCATTGGTATCGCGTGAAAACGTTCGCGCTCGATCGCAGCGATCAGTTCCGTCCGCCCGTTCCTCCTCATGTCGATTCCGAGGAGTTGCGGAAGGAGGTGGATGAGAACATCGCCATGAACAGCAGCTTGACGCCTATACAGAAAGCAACAGTTGAGTTCATGCGCGACGGTCCGCGCTCGACCGGTCAGTCAGGACACTGGCTGAAGTTTGCGCAGCTCGTTTCGAAACGCGATCACAACGATCTCGACCGCGACGTGAAGCTCTTCTTCACCATTGGCAACGTGGCGATGGATGCGTTCATCGCCTGCTGGGAAGCGAAGCGCTTTTACGACACGTCGCGGCCATGGACGCTCGTTCGTTACTACTACGCCGGCAAGACGATCGACGGGTGGGCGGGGCCGGGCAAAGGCATCGTCAAACTGCCCGCCGCGGAGTGGCATCCGTATTCGCCGTTCACGTTCGTCACGCCGCCGTTTCCCGGATACCCATCGGGACACAGCACCGTCAGCGGCGCGTGCGCGAAAACGCTGGAGCTCTTCACCGGCAGCGATTTCTTCGGCGAAGTCGAGAAGCGGAAAGCAGGCGTGCTGACGGAAGCAGACGCCGATTGCCTGGCCATGCAGGCGCGTGAAGGAAAGAACGCGGCCGCGGTCGACTGCAACGTCGAGTTGCAACTGCCGACGTTCACGGCGACGGCGGATCTGGCCGGCATCTCGCGCGTGCTTGGCGGCTATCACATCCAGGCCGACAACATCGAAGGTCTGGCCCTCGGGCGCAAGCTTGCCCAATTCGAATGGCCGCGCATCCGCGCCTACTTTGACGGAACGGCTGCCGCGGCGAACGAGCGATGATCGTTCTTCGCCGCGGCTGGCGCTGGTTTTTTCTCGTGATCACGGCTATCGCTGCATTCGCGCTCGTGATTCTTCCTGCGTGGCTCATTCAGCCGTTCCGGCCGCAGTCGGCGCGCGGCGTTTCGATCTCGTACATGTTGCGAACGATCTCACCGATCGTCACGATCGTCGCGCTCCTCATCGCCGCATGGCTGATCTTCACGCTGTGGCGCGGTGCGCGATGGTGGGGACGGACCGGCATCGTTATCCTTCTTCTGCTCACATCAGTCAGCACCTGGTTCGCGAGGCAGAATCATTTCGAGTGGATGTTTCATCCGCTCGCTCGCGCCGCGTATGCGCACGCGGACGCCGCGTCGTTCGTCAGTGACTCCGATCTCGTGATCGCCGTCGAACAGAATGGCGAAGCGGCCGCCTATCCGATCCGCCAGCTTGCGTATCACCATCTCGTGCAGGACGTCGCCGGCGGCGTGCCGATCGTCGTCACGTATTGAACGCTCTGCCACACCGGTCTGGTGTGGGAGACGACGATCGACGGGCGCACGCTGCACTTCCACCTGGCCGGGATCAACAACCAGAACTTCATCATGCGAGACGAGGAGACCGGCTCCTGGTGGCAGCAGATCACCGGCGAGGCGATTCAGGGTCCGATGAAGGGGCAGCGCCTCAAGCACGTCCCGCAGGATGAGATCGGATTCGCACTCTGGAAACGGGAACATCCCG
>DATAMS010000583.1:0-5810 GCA_036260495.1 Thermoanaerobaculia bacterium | reverse complement strand
CGCGAACGACGCAAGCAGGCGAAACTCGACGTCCCCGAGCTCGCTGGCTGCCGTCAAGCCCTCGGCACGCAGCGAATCGACGGCCGGCTCCCGAAGCCGCTGGTCGACTTCAGCATCAACGTCGCCGCCGTCTACCAGCGCCTCTCGATTTTTGAGGGAGGTCTCGTCGTCGTCGAGGTCCGCGGCACCGGCGGCACGATCCGCAAGAAGGTCATCCTTCCTCCCGATGCGCTGCAGAACTACCTGCACGTCATCTCGCCGCAAGCCCTTGCCTCGGTTCGCGACGGCGACCTGACGAAACCGCGCGACACGCAGCGCGCACTTCTTCGCGCGTACGACGCACAGCAGTCGTTCGTCGAGCGGCAATTCGATCCGATCGGAACCTTGCCGAAAACGCTGGCCGATCAGATCGTGCCGATGCAGGATCTGCTGCGTGCGATCTACCAGGACCGCACCGTCACGAATAGCGTGGCCGGGTATATGCCGAAGGTTGGCGATCAGCTCGTCGGCGACGATCACAAGGTCTACAAAGTGGCGCGCGTCGTCAACGAGAAGATCGTCGAGCTTCATTGCACCAGTCAGCCGGCGATCATCTACGTCGACGTGAAAGACCTCTACAACTACTTCATCGGAACGCCGGGAGCGGCAAGCCGCTGAACACGCTCCGCGTCACCTCCGGTACGTTGCGCGGCCGCCGCGTCCCCGTTCCGCCGCGCGAGACGCGACCGACTTCCGAGCGCGCTCGCATGGCCTTCTTCAACATCGCCGGCGCGCGCATCGAGGGCGCGCGTTTTCTCGATCTCTTCGCCGGCAGCGGCGTCTTTTCGTTCGAGGCGATCTCGCGCGGCGCCGCCTTGGCGGTGGCGATCGATCAGAATCGCAAGGCTGTTGCTTCGATCACGCAACTCGCGAACGAGTGGAGCGTTCCCGTGACTGCGATCGCCGCGGATGTATTCGCCGGAATCCAGCGTTTCGCAGTGAAGACTGCGGTCGCCGCTCCCTTCGACGTGGTATACGCCGATCCGCCATACTCGTTCGGCCGCTACGACGAGCTGCTCGACGCGATCGACCGGCAGGTGCCGCTCGCTGACGGCGCGCTCGTCGCCATCGAGCACCAGCGCCGCAGCGAACCATTCACCATCGAGTGCAAACGACTGAAAACGATTCGCCGCGCCGAATACGGCGAGATCTGGATCACATTGTTCGAAGTTGCGTCTTAAAGGATGACATGCCGATCGCTGAAATCACACCTACCGACTTGCAAGCGCTTCTCGCCAGCGCCACGCCGCCGCTTCTGATCGACGTCCGCGAAGAAGGCGAAGCCGCGATCTGCTCGATCGACGGATCGACCCTGATTCCGATGAACACTTTGCCCGAGCGCCTTGCCGAGATTCCCGTCAGCCGGCAGGTCGCGCTCTACTGTCATCACGGCATGCGCTCCTGGATGGCCGCGCAGTGGATGGCACGAAATGGCTATGACGCGTTGTCACTGGCCGGTGGAATCGATCGCTGGTCGGTGGAGATCGAGCCTTCGATGAACAGGTATTGAAGGCGAAATGTTGAATGTTCAATGTTGCGTGTTGGATGTTGAATGAAACGAAGGGGCGCCCGAGTCGCCGCTCGTTCAACATGGAACATTCAACACTCAACATTCAACATTGGCTTTTGAACGCAGCAAAAGGACCCGAATGGAACTAATTCTCGACGACGAAGGCACCCACACGCTGTTCGGCAATCACGACGAAAACCTGCGCATGCTCGAAGACGAGTTCAGCGTGAAGATCTCCTCGCGCGGCGGCGAGATCTTCGTCACCGGCGCGCCGGACAATGTCGCGCCGGTGGAGAAACTTCTCGCGCAGATGCAGGAGCTCATCGAGCAGGGCTACCCGCTCAAGCGCTCCGACATCCACACCAGCATGCGCGTGCTGCGCGACCGCCCCGATGCCAGCCTCGTCGACTTCTTCACCGACGACGCCGTGCAGGCCTCGGTCCGCCGCGTCGTCACGCCGCGCAACGTCGCCCAGAAGATGTACCTGCAGTCGATTCAGGACAACGACATCACCTTCGGCATCGGCCCGGCCGGCACTGGCAAGACCTTCCTCGCCGTCGCGGCCGCCGCCGGCGCGCTCGCCGACAAGAGTGTCAAGCGCATCGTCCTCTGCCGCCCCGCCGTCGAAGCGGGCGAGCGGCTCGGCTTTCTCCCGGGCGACATCGCCGAGAAAGTGAATCCCTATCTTCGTCCGCTCTACGACTCGCTCTTCGACATCGTCGGCTTCGAGAAGGTCGAGAAACTGATCGAGCGAAGCGTGATCGAGATCGCGCCGCTGGCGTTCATGCGCGGCCGCACGCTCAACGACGCCTTCATCATTCTCGACGAGGCGCAGAACACCACGCCCGAGCAAATGAAGATGTTCCTCACGCGGCTCGGTTTCGGCGCCAAAGCCGTCGTCACCGGCGACGTCACGCAGGTCGATCTGCCCACGGGCGCGAAGTCCGGCCTGCGCGTCGTCCGCCAGATTCTCGACGGCATCGATCGCATCCGATTCTTCGATTTTTCCGACCGCGACGTCGTCCGCCATCCGGTCGTTCAGAAAATCGTCATGGCCTACGACCGCATCGACAAAGAGCGCGAACAGCAGGAGAAAGTTTGACGAACGTCGAAGTCACCGGCGCCGCCGTGGCGCGGTTCAGCCGCCGCGAGATCGCGGAGTTCGCCCGCCGCGTCCTCCTCGCGCTCGACCACCTCGGCCGCATCGCCTCCGAGATCAGCGAAGTCACCATCGCCATCATCGATGACGAGACCATGCGGAACCTCAACCGCAAGTTCCGCAAAAAGAACAAAACGACCGACGTCCTCACGTTCCCCGCCGACGACACCGACGCCGACCCTCAAGCCCCCGGCCGCCCCCTCGGCGACATCGTCATCTCCATCGATCAAGCCCGCCGCCAGGCCACCGAACAGCGCCACTCGCAAGCGACCGAGGTGCGATACCTGATCCTCCACGGAATCCTGCATGCCCTCGGCTACGACCACGAAACGGACGATGGCCAGATGAACGCGCTGGAGGTGGAAGTGCGCGCGGCGGTGGGGTTGGAGTGAGAAGCGGCGGATTAGTGGCTTAGTCGATTAGGCGAATAGTCGATTGGTCGATTGGTCGATTGGATCGCGGTCCGATACCACCAAACGACACCCTCGACGAAATCGACGCGCTTGGCCAGGCGCGGGATACCCAGGGAATTGGCGGCGGCGGTATGCTGTCGAAAGAGACTGATACCCGAGGCGGCAACGCGCGTCTCGTTCCATTCAAATCCAACGAAACAACCTAAGGAGAACGTGTGAAGAAACTCTTGATCGGAATCCTCAGCCTTGCCGCGGTGACGGCATACGGTGCTGAAGGGATGTGGATGCCGCAGCAGATTCCGTCGCTGGCGGCGGAACTGAAGAAGGCTGGACTGCAAATCGATGCGAAGCGGTTTGCGGATCTCACTGGCGACCCGATGGGCGCGGTCATCTCGCTCGGCGGCTGCAGCGCATCGTTCGTATCACCCGAAGGCCTCGTCGTGACGAATCACCATTGCGGTTTCGGAGCGTTGCAGTTCAACTCCACGCCGCAGCGCGACCTCATCACGAATGGCTTTCTCGCCAGGACACGCGAAGAAGAGTTGCCCGCCGGTCCGGGCTCGCGCGTGTTCGTCACCACGAACATCGAAGACGTGACCGCCCGCGTTTCCGGCGGTCTGGCTGCTTCGCTCTCGAACATCGATCGCGAGAAAGCCATCGACCGCAACACCAAACAGCTCGTCGATGAGTGCGAGAAGCCGGGCGGGGTGCGTTGCCGTGTGGCCTCGTTCTTCGAAGGTTCGCAGTATCTCCGCACGACGCAGATGGAAATCCGCGACGTTCGTCTCGTCTACGCGCCCGCCCTCGGCATCGGCGACTTCGGCGGCGAAACCGACAACTGGATGTGGCCGCGTCACACCGGCGACTGGTCCTTCCTGCGCGCCTACGTCGGTAAAGACGGCCGGCCGGCGGACTACTCGAAGGACAACGTTCCCTTCCATCCGCTGCACATCCTCAAGGTTTCGACGGAGAGCGTGAACCCGGGCGATTTCGTGCTGGTGGCCGGTTATCCGGGACGCACATTCCGCTATCGCACCGCCGCGGAAGTGGGCGAGATGCAGAGCTACTCGTATCCGACGACGATCAAGTACGCGACGGATCTCAACAACATCCTTCGCGACCTCGGCAAGAACAACAAGGCCGTGGAGATCGCCAACGCCAGCCGCATCAAAGGCAACGACAACGTCCTCAAGAACTACACCGGCACGCTGACAGGCTTCAACAACTTCCACATCGTCGGTCAGCGCCAGAAGCGCGAAGCCGATCTCGCCGCGTACATCGCCTCGCATCCGGAAGCGGCGAAGTACAAAGAGGTAATGAGCCAGATCAACGCGTTGCATCAGCAGTCGATCGCCAACGAACAGCGCGACACGGTGCTGAACTGGATCGTCCGCTCGTCGCCGATGCTCGGGCAATCGTTCACGCTCTATCGCCTTTCGATGGAGAAGGCCAAGGCTTCCGATCTCGATCGCGAGGGGGGATTCCAGCAGCGCGACTGGCCGCGCATCACCGAAGGCGTCACCCGCGCGCAGAAAAGCATCGAGCCGGTCAGCGACCGCGCCGGCCTTCGCTACTTCCTCAATGAATCGCAGAAACTTCCGGCGAATCAGCGCATCGCGCCGATCGATGCCGCGATCGCCAAAGCCGGCGGCGTCGAGCCGTTCCTCGATCAGCTCTACGCGAACACAAAAGTTGGCGATCTCACCCAGCGAAAAGCGATGCAGGACGAAACGACCGCGCAGCTCGTCGCGCGCAACGACTCCATGATCGACATCGCCGCGGCAGTCACGCCGCTGTCGCTCGAGATCGAGCACAACCAGAAGGAGCTCGGCGGCGCGATGTCGAAGATCCGTCCGATGTACATGGACGCGCTCCGTGCTTCGAACGGCGGGCGTCTCTATCCCGACGCCAACGGTACGCTGCGCGTCACGTTCGGTCAGGTCAAGGGTTACGCGCCGCGCGACGGCGTGATGTACACGCCGAAGACCACGATCGGCGGCGTTCTGGCGAAGAACACCGGCTCGGGCGAATTCGACGCGCCGAAAGCGGAGCTCGACGCCATCCGCGCGAACAAGACCGCGGGCTATGTCGATCCGAAAATCGGCGGCGTGCCGGTCGATTTCCTGTCGACTGTCGACACGACCGGCGGCAACTCCGGCTCGCCGACACTCAACGCGAAAGGGGAGTTGTGCGGTCTTCTCTTCGACGGCACCTACGAATCTCTCGGCTCCGACTTCGTCGTCGACGAGAACATCACCCGCTCGATTCACGTCGACGCCGTCTACATGCTCTGGGTGATGGACGCCGTCGATGGCGCCCACAACCTCCTGCGCGAAATGAACGTTCCCGTCCACTTCGGCGGCGGCGCGGTGGGAGCAGGGAAGTAGCATTCACTTCATCGATGAACAAAGGGCGGGCTCTCGGGCCCGCCCTTTTTGTATGCGGACTTCTCTTCACTGCTTCTGGAGGTTGTACACCTCGAAAGCCTGCTCCTGAGGTTGCGACGTGAAGCCGCCTTCTACTCCCGCCTGAAGCCGCGGAAAGAGCGTGTTGTCGCGAAAGCTTTCCCAACTCGCCTTGTTATCGTGGATGGCCACGACCGTCCATCCGCCCGCCGAAGGGCCGGCCGCGTGATAGACCTGCCCTTTCGGAAGGCTGCTTCTGTCCGGGTGTACCGCTGCCAGCGACG
>DATAMS010000570.1:0-3767 GCA_036260495.1 Thermoanaerobaculia bacterium | reverse complement strand
CTTTCAATCGCGCGCAAGTTAGCGATGACTGTGGCTCCTCTACCCGAAAGCAATTCGCACGAAACACGAACCGGCTATTTCCGCCCGTTCTTCAAAGCGGTGGCTGGCGCCACCGCAGTCCAAAGCGCTTCGCGCGAAATGTTTTCGAGGGCTGCGCATGATTCGCGTCGGGCAGGGGATCGATGTTCACCAGTTCGCCGACGCCCGTCCGTTGGTCCTCGGCGGGGTGCGGATCAGCGACACCGGCGGTCTCTCCGGTCATTCCGACGCCGACGCCGTTCTTCACGCCGTCACCGACGCGCTCCTCGGCGCCGCCGGGGCGGGCGATATCGGCCAGTATTTTCCTTCCGACGATCCGCGCTGGAAAGATGCGGAGTCGACCACCTTCCTGCGCGAGGCGAAGCGAATCGTTGATGAAATGAACGCGGAGATCGGCAATGTCGATGTCACGATCCTCGCGCAAGTTCCGAAGCTCGCTCCATTTCGCGATGCGATCCAGGCTTCAATCGCGCGTTTGCTAGATCTCCCGGCCGGCCACGTGAACGTCAAAGCAACCACCACCGATCACCTCGGCTTCATCGGACGCAGCGAAGGCATCTGCGCGATGGCGATTGTCTCGATATCGATTTCGTAATCATGGCCACCGCGAGCAAGAGCAAGCCGCCAAAGACCATCGACGAATACATCACTGCCTCTGCGCCCGAGGTGCAGCCGATTCTCGAGAAGATTCGAACGACGATCCGCGGCGCTGCACCCGAGGCGGAGGAGTCGATCAGCTATCGCATTCCGGCGTTCAAGCAGAACGGGATTCTGGTCTACTTCGCGGCCTTCAAGAATCACATCGGCCTCTACCCGCCCATCAAAGGTGATGCAGCATTGGCGAAGGCGATTGCCAAATACGCGGGAGAAAAAGGCAATCTGCAATTTCCGCTCGACAAGCCGATTCCGTACGGCTTGATCAAGAGAATCGTGACGCTGCGTGCGAAACAGAACATGGCGAAGGCGGTGGCAAAGAAAGCCAAGCGAAAGGCTTGATATCGTTGGGCGATATGACCCGCGTTCGTTTTGCTCCATCGCCCACCGGCCACCTCCACGTCGGCGGCGCGCGCACCGCGATTTTCAACTGGCTCTTCGCCAAGCATTCCGGCGGAACATTCATCATCCGCGTGGAGGACACCGATCAGGCGCGCTCCACCGCCGAGTCGGAAGTGATGGTGCTCGACGACCTTCGCTGGCTCGGACTGTTGTGGGATGAAGGTCCGGACATCGGCGGCCCACATGCGCCGTATCGCCAGTCGGAGCGCGTGAATCGCTACGCAGAAGTCGCGCGGGAGCTTCTGACGCGTGGAGTCGTCTATCGCTGCTATTGCACCGAGGAGGAGTTGGAAGCGAAGCGGAAGGAAGCCGAAGTAGCGGGACGGCCGCCGCATTACGATCTGAAATGCTGGATCAATCGTCGTGACGATGATCAGTCACCTCACGCGATGCGCTTTCACGTTCCCGACGACGGCGACGTCACCATCGACGATCTGATTCGCGGCGAGGTGACGTGGAAGCGCGAATCGCTCGGCGACTTCATCCTCATCCGCTCCGATGGCCATCCGACGTACAACTTCTCCGTCGTCGTCGACGATCACGACATGCAGATCTCGCACGTCATTCGCGCCGAAGAGCATCTGACGAACACGCATCGCCAGGTGCTGATTTACCGGGCGATGGAATGGGCGATCCCGCAATTCGCCCACGTCTCGCTCATCCTCGGGCAGGATCGCACCAAGCTCTCGAAACGTCACGGCGCGACGTCCGTTTCAGCGTACGCGGAAGCAGGATTTCTTCCTGACGCGATGCTCAACTATCTGACGATGCTCGGCTGGTCGGCACCGGACGGCCGCGATGTCTTCGACCGCCAGTACGCGATCGAAAACTTCACACTCGATCGGGTGAACTCCGCGCCGGCGGTGTTCGATCCGCAGAAGTTCGAGTGGCTGAACGGGCAATACATCCATGCGATGAGCGCGGCGGCGTTGCGTCCGCTGGTCTTGCAGTCGATCGGAATCGATACGCCGTGGTTGGAAGAAGCGATCGACGTCGTGAAGACATCCGTGCATCTGCTGCCGCAGTTCCGCGAAGTGCTGCGCTTCGTGACGGAGTACAACACGCCGTCGATCGATCAGGCGTTCGCAACTTCGGTTGCCGATGATCTTCGCGAGCATGGCGCGCCTCACGACGCCGACGCGGTCAAAGCGATGAACGAGCGGCTGAAAAAAGCCACCGGCCTCAAAGGGAAAGAGCTCTTCATGCCGCTGCGCCTGGCGATGACGGGGATGGACCACGGGCCGGAGCTGGTGCGCGCGATCCCGCTGCTGGCGCGGGCCAGCGAATCGGATCCGGGCGTGCTTTCGCCGCTCGCGCGCATCGAGCAATGTATTCGCTGATCCGCAAGCTGCTGTTCCTCCTCGATGCCGAGGACGCGCACGATTTCACGACGCGTCAGATGATCGCGCTGCAGAACATCCCGCTCGTGCTGCGCGCGATCTCGCGCTTCTGCACACCGCCCGCATCTGCGCGACGCGAGCTCCTCGGCCTGACCTTTCCGTCGCCGATCGGAATCGCTGCCGGTTTCGACAAGAACGGGTTGCTGATGCCGATGCTTGTGGCGCTCGGTTTCGGATTCGTCGAAGTGGGGACAGTCACACTGCGTCCGCAACCCGGCAATCCGCGTCCGCGCTTGTTCCGTTATCCCGACCACAAAGCGCTCATCAACCGGCTCGGATTCAACAACGACGGTGCTGATGCCGTCGCCGCGCGACTGGCATCGTGGAAGCGAACGATTCCGCTCTTCATCAACATCGGCAAGAATCGCGACGTGCCGCTCGAAGGGGCTGCCGATGACTACGGCGCCTGCGCGATGAAGCTCGCGCCGCTGGCCGACGCCGTCGTCGTCAACCTCTCCTCGCCGAACACGCCATCGCTGCGTGAGCTGCAACGGCCCGAGCATCTCGAACGGATCCTCACCGCGGTTGGGCCGGCACTCGTGAAGATCGCGCCGGACATCGACGATGCGATGCTCGCCGAGGTCTGCGATGTTTGCGTGAAACGCGCAAGAGGCATGATCTGCACGAACACGACGATCGCGCGGCCGTTTCCGTCGTCCGAGGTGGGCGGGCTTTCCGGTGCGCCGCTGATGAACCCTTCGACGTCGATTCTCGAGCGCGTGCGCGAGCGAGTTGGTCCGTCGTTTCCGTTGATTAGCGTTGGCGGCGTTTTCACGGCCGATGATGTTCTCGCCAAGAACGCGGCGGGGGCGGATTTGGTGCAGATCTACACGGGATTCATCTACGAAGGGCCGTTGCTGCCGTCGAGACTATCGCGCGGAGTGTCGCGGGTCTGGAGTGGGAGAAAGACCGCGACGGATTCGATCGCCACCCGCGAATGAAGCGAACGTAGGTCGGACTCTCCAGTCCGACGCCTCTCTCTCCGTAACGTGACAGAGTCGGACTAGAGAGTCCGACCTACGTTTGGCGTCTTGCCCCAGCGCTTGCAGCGCGAATGAACGAACGTAGGTCGGACTCTCCAGTCCGACGCTTCTCTCTCTCCGCATCGTCACAGAGTCGGACTAGAGAGTCCGACCTACGTTTCACGTCTTGCCCCAAGCGCTTGCACCGCGAATGAACGAACGTAGGTCGGACTCTCCAGTCCGACGCCTCTCTCTCCGTAACGTGACAGAGTCGGACTAGAGAGTCCGACCTACGTTTGGCGTCTTGCCC
>DATAMS010000552.1:0-11347 GCA_036260495.1 Thermoanaerobaculia bacterium | reverse complement strand
CACCACCCTTTCGGACGGCCCGAGGCGACGAAGAGGTCGTCGGTGGACATCTGGGACTGCCACACAAGCGGACCATTGGCGCCGCTCTTGACCTGTACGATCGATCGCGTCAGATCGGCGGAGCACGTTTTCGACGCAGGCCAGTTGTACGCGATGAACTCGTTCCAGGAAAAGATATCGACGTCATCCTGGTTACCGCCGAACCGAGGACACGGTTTGTCGGGAACCGTGGCACTTCCTTTACCGATCGTGGTCTGACAGGTCGAGCCCGGACACAACCCCGGCTCAGCACAATTCTTAGGCGGCGGAGCGGCGAAGGCGAAAAGGGGAGCGAGTGCAACCAGGGCGATGACGAAGCGTTCGCGAACTCTCAATGTTTGTCCTCCTCGTACGTGCGGAGATTAGACAATGGAATCGCGCGATACGTCCGACCTTCATGCGGACGACTGAAGTCCGATCGCTCCAATGAAACAAAACGGGCGGACCTTGCGGCCCGCCCGTTTGTGAATTGCGTTGATTGAAACTTAGTACATGCCGCCCATACCGCCGCCCATTCCGGCACCGGGGTTGCCGCCGCCGCCACCCTTCTCCTCTTCTTTGATCTCGGAGATGATGGCTTCGGTGGTGAGCATCAGGCCAGCGATGGAGGAGGCGTTCTGGAGCGCCTGCTTCGTCACCTTGGCGGGGTCGATGATTCCAGCGGTGATCATGTCGACCACTTTGTCCTCGCGTGCGTCATAGCCCCAGTTGCCGCCCTTGACCTTGATCTCGTTCAGCAGGACTGCGGCTTCCTTTCCTGCGTTGAAGACGATCTGGCGGAACGGCTCTTCGAGCGCGCGGCGGATGACGTTGACGCCAACCTTCACGTCGCCCTCGGCCTTGACTGCTTCGACAGCAGCAATCGCTCGAAGGAGTGCGACGCCCCCACCTGGAACGATGCCTTCCTCTACAGCGGCCTTGGTCGCATGCATTGCGTCTTCGACGCGGGCTTTCTTTTCTTTCATCTCGGTTTCGGTTGCGGCGCCGACTTTGATGACGGCAACACCGCCCACGAGTTTGGCCAGGCGCTCCTGGAGCTTCTCGCGGTCGTAATCCGAGGTCGTGTCGTCGATGAGGCCACGAATCTGCTTCACACGGCCGGCGATCTGGTCCTTGCGGGACTTGTCGTCAGTGTCGGTGACGAGGGTCGTGTTGTCCTTATCGATGGTGACGCGCTTGGCGTCGCCGAGGTCTTCCCACTTGACGTTCTCGAGCTTCACGCCGATGTCCTCGGAGATCAGCTTGCCGCCGGTGAGGATGGCGATGTCTTCGAGCATTGCCTTGCGGCGGTCGCCGAAGCCCGGCGCCTTGACGGCGGCGACGTTCAGCGTGCCACGGAGCTTGTTGACGACGAGCGTGGCAAGAGCCTCGCCTTCGACGTCTTCAGCGATGATGAGGAGCGGCTTGCCCTGACGCGCGGTCTGCTCGAGGATCGGGAGCAGGTCCTTCATCGAGGAAACCTTCTTCTCGTAGATCAGGATCTTGGCGTTCTCGAGGACCGACTCCATGCGCTCCGGGTCGGTGACGAAGTACGGCGAGAGATAGCCACGGTCGAACTGCATGCCTTCGACGACTTCGAGGACGGTGTCGAGGCCGCGCGCTTCTTCGACGGTGATGACGCCGTCTTTGCCGACCTTCTCCATGGCCTGGGCGATGATGCTGCCGATCTCGTCGTCGCTGTTCGCGGAGATCGTTCCGATGTGGGCGATGTCCTTGCCCTCAACCGGCTTGGCCAGCTTGTCGATCGATTCGACGGCGGCCTTGACGGCGATCTCGATGCCGCGCTTGACGTCCATCGGGTTGGCACCGGCGGTGACGTTCTTGATGCCTTCGCGGTAGATGGCCTGGGCCAGAACCGTGGCGGTGGTGGTGCCGTCGCCAGCCATGTCGGAGGTCTTCGAAGCGACCTCGCGGACCATCTGGGCTCCGGCGTTTTCCATTTCATCTTTCAGCTCGATCTCCTTGGCGACGGTGACGCCGTCCTTGGTGATCGTGGGGGAACCGAACTTCTTCTCGATGACGACGTTGCGGCCACGGGGGCCCAGGGTCACTTTGACCGCGTCGGCGAGCTTGTTGACGCCGCGAAGAATCGCCTGACGGGCGTCTTCACTGTACGTAATGCGCTTTGCCATTGGTTGTTTCTCCTTTCGTGAGAGGTTGCTTACTCGACTACGGCGAGGACTTCGTCTTCGCGGAGGATGGTGTACTCGACGTCATCGATCTTGATATCGGTGCCGGAGTATTTGCCGATGAGGACCGTGTCGCCCTTCTTGACGTCGAGCTTCATGCGCTTTCCGTCCTCGGAAAACTTGCCGTCGCCAACCGCGATGACTTCCGCCTGCTGGGGCTTCTCTTTGGCCGTGTCCGGAATGATGATTCCGCCGCGCACCTGCTCTCCTGTTTCCTTGCGGGTGACGACGATCCGGTCATACAACGGACGAAGTTTCATAGACATCTGTGCTTCTCCTTTCGCTTTGATACTTGGATGGATTCGCGGCAGAACGCCGCGAAATTGGTTGCTCATTCGAAGGTGAGTGATTAGCACTCAAGCCTCGGGAGTGCTAACAATATGTTCGAGGCTTTATTCTGTCAAGGGGTATGACGGAATGACATCAATGACCAGCGGCGCGATGGCGGGCAGGAGGGCGCACGTCGTCGTTGACGATGGTGCCCACCGCTGCCTGTCCGGGCGGCGTCGCGGTGTTGTCCGTGCCGGTGATGACGATGTTGAAGGTCTCATCCGGCTCGAAAGTCGTGTCGCCGTTGACAGCGACGGTGAAGGTTTTGATCACGTCGCCGGGCTGGAAAACGAGCTCGCCGCTGCCCGCGAGGTAGTCGGATCCGGCGGTCGCGCTTCCATCCTGCGTCTGCCAGCGCACGCGGCTGACGCTCGTCGACGGTGCGGACAACGTCGCCGTAAACGTTACGTTGAACGTCCCGCTGTTCCCCTCGGCGAACGTGAGATTGCCGATCTGCACCGACGGCGTGGGCGGTCCGCCTAAGTCGTCGTCGATGATGGTGCCGGCGCCGGACGTGTCCTGGAAGGTGGCGTTGATTGCATTCGAAAGTTGCACGCTGAAGGTCTCGTTCCCTTCGACGATCGTGTCGCCGATGACAGGCACGCTGATGGTTTTCGTTGTCTCACCGGCGAGGAATGTCAGCGTCCCTGACGTGGCGAGGAAATCGACGCCGGAAGTGGCTGTCCCGCTCACAGGCTGATAATCCACGGTGACGGTCAGCGTTGGACTGGCGGGCTGCAGCGTCACATTGAAGATGGCCGGCGTCGTGCCGCTGTTGCCTTCCGTGACGCTCACGTCGTTGATGCTGATCCTGGTGAGGACGGGGAACGAAGATGTGTTGTTGTCCGGCCGCGGATCGGACGTACTGCTGGACACGGAGGCGGTGTTCGTAACCTGCGCGGCCGTATCGACCGTGAGCACGAACTCCGCGGTCGTCGTCTTTCCTTCGAATCCGGGCAGGATGCCGATCGAGCAGTTGATGGTTCCGGTCGCGCCAGGCGCGGGCGTGCTGCAGTTGAAGGCCGGTCCGCTGTTCTGCGACCAACTGACGAAGGTGCTGCCCGAGGGAACGGCGTCGGTGAGGGTCACGCTTGCGGCGTCATTCGGGCCGGCATTACGCACGACGATGGCGAAGGAGGTGCCGCCGCCGGATACGGCCACGGAGACATCGGCCGATGGAGGAGCCGTCGTGATCGCCGTCGTCCGCGTGGCCGTGTTGTTCGACGTGTTCGGATCGGTTTCGTCCGCGGTGATGCTGGCGCTGTTGCTCAGCGTCGTCTCTTGCGAAACGACGTTGTTGACGCGGAAGGTGAACGTGAACACGGGCTGGTCGCCGCCGCGCACATCGAACTTCGGCGCCGTGCAGACGATGTTGCCGGTCGCGCCAACGGCGGGAGGGGTGCAGTGGAAATCACCAATCGGGTCGGCAACGCTGGCAGAGAGGAACGTCGTATTCGCGGGAACGGCATTGGTGAGTGTCGGATGGTTCGCAGTGGACGGGCCTTTATTGGAGATGACGACTTGAAAGCTCGCCGTCGAGCCCGCACTGGCGGATAAAGCCCGTTCCATCGAGTCGATTGCGAGGTCGGCGGACGCGGCCGATGAACCGGCGATGCCCGTCGAGGCGCTGCTGCTGTTGTCCGAGGTGTCCGGGTCGGGCGTGGGCGAGGTGATTGTGGCGGTGTTGGTGATCGAGCCGCTCGGTGCGGCAGACGATGTCTTCACGGATAGTATGAATCGGACTGTCCCTTCCACTGGCATCGTCGCTGCGGTGCAAGTAACTGTTCCGGCCGATCCGACAGCGGGCGTGCTGCAGGTGAATGTGGGGTCCGAGGAATCGAGAGAGACGAAGGTGGTGCCGGCCGGCAGGGGATCGGACATCGTCGCGTTCGACGCGTTGTCAGGTCCGTTGTTGAAGACGAAGATCGAGTACGCGATCGTGTCGCCGGCCGATGCGGACTCGGCGCCGCTCTTGGAGATGACGAGGTCCGCGCTCTGGGCCTCCACGGTTGCTGCTGTGAAGACGGCGGCAAAGAAGGCCAGGACAGCGAGTTGATTGCGCATGAAGCCAAGGTTTATAGCGCAGGTTCCGGTTTGACTGTGCTGAACATCACGCCCACGGGCTGTTCTTCGGGTGCAAGCGCGGCAAATTCGTCTTCGATCGTCGTGCCATCGCTGGGTCGATGGTGATCGGCACGGCGGGCTGTTGGCCGGCCATCGCTCATGGTTGCGCCGCTGTCGAACGACGTTCCGTCGTGAAGGCGTATCCTAAGTGACGGTCTTCTTGACGACGTACTTGGTGCCAAAGTTGCAGGCTGAACTAATGATTACCGTCGAAAACAAAGGATGGCTCAAACATGCGGGTTGGATTCGTAACGTACGGTATAGCACTCCTCTTCTCCGCGACGCTCTTCGCTGCTCCACCGCCCTCGGTCATTTCGTCCCGCTATGGTGCCCACCACCCAATTTTCATCTCCGCGTCTGCCATGGTCGCCGCCGACGGCACGACGGCCGCGATCGTCCCAGAGGATTGGCGTCCGGGGCTGCAACACATTGCCGAGATTTTCTCGGGACACCAACGCCAAGTCTCCGCCTTAAGTCCTCCTTCAAGCGCACCGTGTCACGGCGGGATGCTAACCGATGAGCCCCTCGAGCAGTACGTGGATATATCGACGGCGCATAATAGGGTCGTCAACGCGCATGCCATCGTCGCTGGGACCATTCGGAGCGTGACGCCTGGCTTTTTTTGGGGAATGCCTGGCTCTCTGATCGAGCTCGACAACCTCGACAAAATCAAACTGGATGCGTGGTATCAAGACTTGGGAGGGAATCTTTACCTCCGGCTCCCCTACGCACAATTCGTCGTGAACGGGATTGAATACTGCCAGGCATCAGGACCTGGAGCGTACATACCGACAGTTGGTGACCGCCTTCTGGTGTTCGCCTATCGCCCTCCGGCGGATGCGGCTGGAACGTTCCTTTACGCGGGATCGCGAGAGGTCATTGCGCAACCAAGTGGCGGCACGATCCTCATCCCTGAAGTTTTCTCGTTCCTCGGCGACAAGGCAGCAACGATCGAGACCGTTACGACGATCATTCGCTCGGAGCTCTCTCACCGCGAGCGACCTGTAGTGGGTCACGACGGGAGAGCGCAATGAAGTCATTTCTGTTAATTGCGGTTTTCTCTATGTTGTTAACGCTACCGGCACGAGGCCAGGACTGTAGCCCAGTCGAGCGGAGTGGGTTTACGGGCGGCAGCATCAGCCTGTGTACGAGCCAGAATATAGGCTCACAAACGATCGGAGCCGCCGAGAGCTACTGGACAAGTCCATGCAGCGAAAGTGGCTCAATCCCCTATTTTTCCGTTAACGACAACTATGCGGATGTCCAAATCCAGGTTTACTATCATTTGGAGAATGGTCCAGACGCTTGCGGCGCGACTCACTGGAACGGGCAGGTGCCTACTCAAATCGATCTGTGGGCGGCAGGTCCGGGTCCACCAAACAGCGAACTAATGGATTGCAATCCTACGGAGTCTCTCGCACACGAGATCGGCCACGTACTCGGCCTCGGCCACCCGGATAGCCAGTGCTTTGGCCATATTATGGGGTGGCCGGGTCCGCCGCGAAGCGTAATGTCGGACGACTGTACGACTGCCGACTCACTCTGGTACACGCCGACCGAACGCCAGCGAGATCAACAGTCAGCACTGGAGGCATGCGAATCGCAATGCAACGCGTTTCACTGCGAAGAGACATTAAGCGGGTCTTTTTACTGCCCCGGCAACGGAGAGTCGCCAATCATCATCGATTTGGGCGACGACGGTTTCAATCTGACGGATGCCGGCCACGGCGTGGATTTTGATCTGAACGCCGACCATCAGCGCGAGCGGATCGCATGGACGAGTTCTGCCGGCTCGGATGCATGGTTGTGCCGTGACCGTAATGGAGACGGTGTTATCGACGATGGGCGAGAGCTGTTTGGTAATTTCACGCCCCTTGAGAATGGGGACAAAGCGCCGAACGGATTCGTGGCGCTCACGGAGTTTGACGCGCCTGCATCAGGTGGCAACGGGGACGGACAACTCGATAGCCGCGATCGTCTATGGGGAACGCTTCTCCTTTGGATTGACGCAAATCACGACGGCCAATCGCAGCCGAGTGAATTGATGACTCTGACAGAGGCCGGTGTTCAGTCGATCGATCTTCATTACATTCGGTCCAGCTACACTGACGACAATGGCAATATCTTTCGCTTCAGATCCAAGGCCTTGCTCCGAACTCCGAAAGGCAAGTTGCACCCCGTCAAGATTTACGACGTTTTTCTAAGAACTGCCGTTACCGGTAGTATCTCGCGGCCCTAAATCCTATCTCGCAGGCCGCAGCCGGCTATGGCCGGCGTCGCATCAGCGACGCTAATCGGGCGCATCGCGGTGGCGGGTGCGACCTGCGCGTCGTCGTTGACGATCGTGCAGGTCGCCGGGGCGGTCGAGAAGGTGGCGTTGTCCGCACCGACCATGATGATGGCGAAGGTCTCGTCGGGTTCCAAACGGCGTCGCCGATGACGGGGACGATAAACGTTTTCGCAATCTCCAAGGGATCGAAGCTCACGACGCCGCTGGAGGCGACGTAGTCGGAGCCGGCAATTGCGCCTTCGTGGGCTTGCCAGTGTACTCGAACGACCGGCGCGGTTCCGATCGTAAGCCGCGCCGTAAGCGTCGTTCTCATGCCCGCTGTTGCTTTCCGTCACGCTGATGTTGTCGATATTCGCCGAGGAGATGACCTGGCCCGCCAAGGTCGTCATCGAGGATCGTACCGGGAGCGGCGTTGCGGCCGACGACGGCGTCGGGCCCGGCAAATCGGCCGATTGGCGCACTTGCTCCGGCGGCGCGGAGCGGTGCCGCAAACGCGAAAAGAATACTGTGGTGCATGGCGCGCATTTCTATGTTGCCGGTCTCGGCTTCACTGTGCTGAACATCGCACCAACCGGCTGTTCTTCGGGTGCAAGCGCGGCAAATTCGTCTTCGATCGTCGTGCCATCGCTGGGAATCTCGCCGCTCGGTTTCTTGCGGAGCTTGTCCATGTAGACGTAGAAGACGGGCGTCACGAAGAGCGTCAGTGTCTGCGAGAAAAGAAGTCCGCCGACGACGGCAAGTCCGAGCGGGCGGCGTGATTCGGCGCCCGCACCGAAGCCGAGCGCGATCGGGATCGTGCCCATCAGCGCGGCCATCGTCGTCATCATGATCGGCCGGAAACGAACGACGCATGCTTCGTAGATGGCGTCGACGGAGCTCTTTCCCTGCTTCTGCGCTTCGAGCGCGAAGTCGACCATCATGATGCCGTTCTTCTTGACGAGGCCGACGAGCATGATGATGCCGACGAAGGCGTAGATCGACAGATCGACCTTGAACACGAGCAGCGTCAGGAGCGCGCCGAAGCCGGCGAAGGGGAGGGCCGAGAGAATCGTCAGCGGATGGATGAAGCTTTCGTAGAGGATGCCAAGCACCATGTAGATGACAGCGACGGCGATGAGTAGCAGCAGGCCGAGTCCCTGCAGCGACGACTGGAATGCTTGTGCCGTTCCCTGGAAGGACGTGGTGACGTTCGCCGGCAGGGTGACTTTCGCAGCGTCATTGATCTCGGTGACTGCGGCGCCGAGCGATGTTCCCGGTTTGAGGTTGAATGACAGCGTCACCGACGGCGCCTGACCGGAGTGATTGACCGCCAGCGGACCAACGGTGGGAACGAGTTTCGCCACGGCGTCGAGCGGAACGAGCTGACCCGAGGAGGAGCGGACGTACAGCATCGACAACGCCTGCGGATTTTTCATGAACTCGGGATCGAGCTCCATGATGACCTGGTACGTGTTGTTCGGCGCGTAGATCTGCGACACCTGCCGCGTTGCATACGATGAGAAGAGCGCGTCTTCGACCTGGTTCGGCGTGAGGCCGAGCGTTGCGGCGCGGTCGCGGTTGATCTCGACGGAGACGGTTGGATTGCGCAGGAAGAGATCGCTGCTCACGTCGACGAATCCGGGCAGCGTGCGCATCGTCTCCATCATCTTCTGCGAGGCATCGTAGAGCGTGGCCGTATCGGCGGATTGCAGCGTGTACTGGTACTGCGAATTCGACTGCCGTCCGCCGAGGCGGATGGGTGGAGGATTCTGCAGCGAGATGCGGAAACCCGGAATGGCGTTCAGCTTGGGACGCAAATCGTTCATCACATCGTCGATCGATGCCTTGCGCTGCGACTTCGGAACGAGGCGCAGGGAGATGACGCTGCTGTTGCCCCCGCGGACAAATGAGAAAAACGCGGCCACGCGCGGGTCTTTGGCCACGATGTCCATTGCCATCTTCTGATGACGTACCAGTTCCGGGAATGAACTTCCTTGCGCGGCCTCGAGGCTGATGCGAACTTCGTTCTGATCTTCGTTCGGGATGAAACCCTTCGGAATGATGATGAAGAGCCAGACCGTCGCCGCGAGGATGGCCAGCGACAACATCAGGGTCATGGCGCGCTGCCGCAGCGCGAAGCGGAGGCCGCCTTCGTACATCGAGAGCATGCCGTCGAACATCCTCTCCGTGGCCTGATAGAGCCTGCCGTGCTTCTCGTTTTTGTGCGCGCGGAGGAACTTCGCGCTGAGCAGCGGCGTGAGCGTGAGCGAGACAAAACCGGAAACGAGAATCGCAGATCCGATCGTCACGGCGAACTCGTGGAAGAGGCGGCCGAGAATGCCGCCCATGAAGAGGATGGGGATGAAGACGGCGGTCAGCGAGATCGTCATCGAGATGATCGTGAAGCCGATCTCCCTCGATCCATTGAACGCCGCTTCCATCGGCTTCTCGCCCATCTCCATGTGCCGGACGATGTTTTCCAGCATGACGATGGCATCGTCGACGACGAAGCCGACGGAGAGCGTGAGCGCCATCAGCGAGAGGTTGTCGAGCGAGTAGTCGAACAGATACATCACGGCGAACGTGCCGACAATCGAAAGCGGCAGCGCCAGACTGGGAATGATCGTGGCCGAGACGTTTCGCAGGAAGAGGAAGATGACCAGGATGACGAGGAAGAGCGTGAGCAGCAGCGTGAACTTGACGTCATCGACCGAGGCGCGGATGGAGTCGGCGCGGTCGCGATGCACCTGCAGATCGACCGATGCGGGGAGCTGGCTGCGGAATTGCGGCAGCAGCGCACGAACGCGATCGGAGACCTCGACGGCATTCGTTCCCGGCTGCTTCTGCACCGCCAGGATGAAGCCGGGCTTTCCGCGGAACCAGGCCATGGTCTGGTTGTTCTCGACGTCGTCGAGAACGTTGCCAAGCTCGCCGAGGCGGACCGGCCGGCCGTTGCGGTAAGCGACGATGATCTTGGCGTAGTCGGCGGCTTTGAAGAGCTGCCCGTTCGCCTGCACCGTGTAGTTCGTGAAGGGACCGGTGAGTACGCCGCCGGGAAGGTTCACGTTGTTGGCGCGGATGGCGGCCGCCACCTCGTCGATGCCGACACCGCGCGTGGCAAGTTGTCGCGGATCGAGCTGCGTGCGCACGGCGTACTTTTGCGCGCCGTAAACCTGCACCTGCGCCACGCCTTCGATCGCCGAAATGCGGAGCGCCATCATCGTCTCGGCATACTCATCGAGCTGGTACAGCGGCATGCTCTCGGAGGTGATGGCGAGATACAGAACGGGGGTGTCGGCGGGGTTGACTTTGTTGTACGACGGCGGCGCCGGCATATTCGGCGGCAACTGACGTCCCGCCGCGGCGATCGCGGCTTGCACATCCTGTGCGGCGGCGTCGAGGTTGCGATTCAGCGCGAATTGCAGCGTGATCGACGTCGATCCGAGCGATGACGACGAGACCATCGAGTCGAGACCGGCGATCGTCGAGAACTGACGCTCCAGCGGCGTGGCCACCGAGGCCGCCATCGTTTCCGGGCTCGCACCCGGCAGCGATGCGTTCACATTGATCGTGGGAAAGTCGACGTTCGGCAAATCGCTGACCGGCAACAACCGGTAAGCCATGATTCCGAACAGCACGATGGCGAGCATGACCAACGTCGTCATGACGGGACGGCGGATGAAGATGGCGGCGATGTTCATGGTGTGGGTGGCTCGAGATCGGGTTGCTTGGTTGCTTGGTTTCCAGGTTGCCGGGTTGTCAGGTTGCGGTTATCGAGGTGCTCGGTTGCTGCGTTGCCTGGCGATACGAGCTACGTTTCGACCTGGCAACCCGGCAACCGGTCAACCCGGCAACCCCAACTACAACGACTTCTTCACTTCCACTTTGCTCTTCGGTGTCAGCCGGATCTGGCCGTCGGTGACGACGGTGTCGCCGGGATTGACGCCCTTGCCGATGACGGCCTGGTTATCAATCTGCTGCACGACCGTCACCGGCCGCATCTGGATTCCGTTCCCCTCGGTGACGACATAGACGTACTGCCCCTTCTGGCCGTTCTGCAAAGCCTGCATGGGCACGACGGTGGCGTTGCGGCGATTGGACAGCGTCATCGCTACGTTGACGAACTCGCCCGGCCAGAGGACGCGGCCCTCGTTCGTGAACGTCGCTTTGAGCGTGATCGTGCCGGTCTGCGGGTCGACGGCGTTGTCGATGAACGTGAGCTTGCCATTTTGAATCGCGCCGCCGCCTTGTTGCGGCGAAGCAGTTACCGGCACATTGCCCAAACCGCGGGCGCGCACATCGCCAAGCTGCGATTCGGGAACGGAGAAGGTGACGTACACCGGCGTGATCTGATTGATCGCGACGAGCGGCGTCGTGTCGTTCGCTTTGACGAGAT
>DATAMS010000520.1:0-7148 GCA_036260495.1 Thermoanaerobaculia bacterium | reverse complement strand
TCTTCATCTTCCCGTCGATCTCACGCTGTTCGTCGTGGACGTCGATGTAGATGATGTCGATGGGACAGGCCAGCGCGCAGAGTTTGCAGGCGATGCAGCGGTCGAACGAGAACTTGAACATGCCGCGAAAACGATTGGCCGGCTCGAGCCGTTCTTCGGGATAACGAATCGTCACCTTCGGCTTGAACAACTCGCGAAGAGTCGTCTTCAGCCCCTCGAGCATGTCGAGAAGCAGAAACTTATCGGACCATCTAGGCTTCTGATACTCGACGTGCATGGATCACCTTTGCGCGCGGCCGGAGCAGCAGGAACAACGTGAACGCGATGATCGCCGCTCCGGCGATCGAGAGGACGACCTCTCCCTGGAAATTGAACTGCAGGCCGAGAAGCACGACGACCGCGGTCACGGCGATGTTCGCCAGCGCCAGCGGGATCATCCACTTCCACCCGAGGTCCATGAGCTGATCGAAACGGAATCGGGGGAACGTGGCCCGGAACCAGATGTACATCAGCATGAACATCATTACTTTGCTGATGAAAATGACGGCGCCGAGAATGCCGCCGGCCAGGCCCATGCTGCGAAGCGCGCCGGTGGTCAGGCCGTAGCCGTTGATCGCCAGCGTCCAGCCGCCCATGAAGAGGCTGACCATGAGGCAGCAGTTGACGATCATCGATGAGTATTCGGCGAGCATGAAGAAGGCGAACTTCATCGCCGAGTATTCGGTGTGATAGCCGGCAACGAGCTCGGACTCCGCTTCCGGCAAATCGAACGGCGTGCGGTTGTTCTCCGCGTTCATGGCCACGAGGAAGATGAACGCGGCGATGAGCTGCGGGAAGAGATTCCAGACGTGATCGGCCTGGTAGTTGATGATGTGGACGAGATCGAAGCTACCGCACAGCATCAGAACGCCGACGATCGAGAGACCGAACGGCACTTCGTACGACACCATCTGCGCGGCCGATCGAAGTCCACCCATCAGCGAGTACTTGTTGTTCGATGCCCAGCCGCCGAGGATGATGCCGTACACGCCGGTCGAGGTGAGCGCAAGGATCAGGAGCAGACCAACGTTGACATGCGTGACGACGAAGGTCGGCGGTGGACCGTACGGAATGAGGCAGAAGACAAGGAAGGCCGGAATCAGGGGCAGCATCGGCCCGAGGAAGTAGGCGACTGTCTCGGCACTCGACGGAACGATGTCTTCCTTGAGGATGAACTTGATCGGGTCGGCGATGATCTGCAGCAGGCCGCCGGGGATGAAGCGATGCAGGGCGCGCGGCGTGATCTTCTCGAAGACTTCGTTGCCGACACGATTCGGCCCAAGCCGCGCCTGCATTAACCCGAGGAGGCGACGCTCGATGTAGTTCATCGCGGCGACGATCACCTGAACAATGATGAAGGCCACCAGGAACTTGACCAGAGGCCAGATGAGGTATTTGAGGAGGAGGTCCTGCGTCATCGCGCGCCTCCAAAGTCGAAATGTTGAATGTTGAATGTTGAATGTTCAGTGTTGAATGGCGCCACCACCCGGCGGTTCTCGTGGGTCCATTCAACATCCAACATTAAACATTCAACATTGAACATTTCGCTTCTCACCTGTCCACCTCGCCCAACACGATATCAATCGTCCCGATCAGCGCCACCAGATCCGAGACCAGGTGTCCCTTCGCCATCGCCGGCAGCGCCTGCAAGTTCACGAATGACGGCGGACGGACGTGGCAGCGATACGCCTTCTGCGTTTTGCCATCCGCGACGATGTAGTAGCCCAACTCCCCTTTCGGCGATTCGATCGAGTGATAGACCTCGCCTTCGGGCGGACGAACCACCTTCGAGATTTTCGCTTTGATGTCGCCTGCAGGCGTGGCTTTGACGAGCGGGATGCACTGCTTGAGGATCCAGTTCGACTGCCGCATCTCTTCCATCCGCACGAGGTAGCGGTCGTACGTGTCGCCGTTCTTACCGATGGGGATCTCGAACTGCAGTTCGGGATAGCACTCGTAAGGCTGCGCACGGCGGAGATCCCATTCCACGCCCGAGCCGCGCAACGGCGGACCGGTGATGCCCCAGTCGATCGCATCCTCGGGCGAGATCACGCCGATGCCGACCGTGCGTTTCTTCCAGATGCGATTGTTGGTCAGCAGCGACTCGTATTCGTCGATCGCAGCGTCGAACTTGTCGACGAACGCTTCCATGTCGTCGAGCCAGCCCGGTGGCAGATCGTCGGGCATCCCGCCGATGCGCATGCAGTTCAGCGTCAGGCGAGCACCGCAATACTCTTCGAACAGGTCGAGGATCTGCTCGCGCTCGCGGAAGCAGTAAAAAAACGGCGTCATCGCGCCGATGTCGATCGCATGCGTCGCAAGCCAGAGCAGATGCGACGAGAGCCGCTGCAACTCGCTGAGCATGACGCGCATGAGCTGCGCGCGTTTCGGGATCTGTTTCGTGATCCCCATCAGCTTCTCGACGGTCTCGACGAATCCGAGGTTGTTGGTGGCGGAGGCAACGTAATCCATGCGGTCCGTATGCGGGATGCACATCGGATACGACATGTTCTCGAAGAGCTTCTCGGTGCCGCGATGGAGATAGCCGATGATCGGTTTGGCGTCGACGATGCGCTCGCCGTCGATCTTCAGGATCACGCGCAACACGCCGTGCGTCGACGGGTGCTGCGGCCCGAAGTTGACTTCCATTTCGTGCACGTCAAACATTGCGGACCCTCGGCTGCGGGGTGTCGGGGGCGGGGTGTGGAAACGGGTGTCGGCTGTCGGCTGTCGGGTGTCGCGAAATCACCCCGGCAGGGGTGCGTGATGGTAGCCGGTGGCTGCGCCGGAGGTGCCGCCACCGGAACGGAGCGCGCCCGAAAACAGCACCCCGGCAGGGGTGCATGACGGTAGCCGGCGACTGCGCCGGAGGTGCCGCCGCCGGGACAGAGCGCACCCGAGAACAGCACCCCGGCAGATGGCGACGGCCGCCGGCAGCCACGCATCGCGCAGACCCGACACCCGACACCCGACACCCGACACCCATTGTCATCACGCCTTCCCCGCCATCAACTGCTTCAGCATCGATTCCGTCTCGTCCTCGCCAGGCACGCACAACGTGATGTCGGTCGTTTCGCCCGACGCCAGCGCGGCCGCGTAGCCTTCGCAATCCCACCCGCACGCCGTGCAATCGGTTTGCGCCATCGCGGCGAAGAGCTTGTCTTTCAGGCTGCCGGCTTTCGCCAGCTCCATCCGCTCGGGCAACGCTTTTTCCGGATCGTGCCACGGTGCATCCTCGGTCGGCTGCGCCGTGTCGGCGACGACGCCCGCAAGCTCCGGCGCGGGCGGCATTCCGCCTTCCGCGGCACGGGCGGCGATCTCCGCGACCGGCCACGTTCCGTAGTGCGGCCACTCGCCTTTGTAGATGTTGACGTCCTTGACATCCTTGCCGGTCGATCCCGCCTTGGGTCCGCCGCCTTCCGGAAACACCTCGGGATAAATGCGCGCGCCGGTGTCGATGCCGCGAATCGGAAAGTCTTTGCGCAGCGGATGGCCGTTGAATCCATCCCACATCAGGATGCGCTCGAGGTTCGGGTGGCCCTCGAAGATGATCCCGTACATGTCGAACGTCTCGCGCTCGTGCCAGTTCGCCGTCTTCCAGACTGAGGTCACGGAAGGGATCGGCGTGTTCTCGTCGGTCGTGACTTTGAGCCGGACGCGATTGTTTTTTGAGAACGAGTAAAGCGTGTACGAAACGCCGAAGCGGTCGCCGGTCCAGTTCGGATACTCCGAGTAGTCAACGCCGGCGAGATCGACGAGGTAGTTGAAGCCATCGTCGCGGAACGCTTTGGCGACTTCGGCGATGCGCTCGCGATCGACCGTCAGCGAGATCTCGCCAACGAATTCTTTCGCCGAAATGATGGCGTCGCCCGCACGCTCGCAGGCGCGCGAGACGAGCGGATCGTGCTTGATCTCGTCGATGCTGCGCGCCACCGGTTTCGCGGGAGCGGCCGGAGCAGGCGCAGTCGTCGATGGCTGTTCAGGAACGTCAGTCATGTCTGGGAATCAGTTCTCGATCTCGTCAGCTTCAGGAGTCTCGCTCAGCGTTGGCGCAGCCTCGGCCACTTCGGAAGCAGCCGGCGGGGCCGCGGGCGCCGCAGCAGCCTTCGGTTTCTTTTCTTCGATCGGCGTCCGCTTGATGCCGGAGATCGGCGCCTGCTTCAGTTGCGCCTTGGCCTGTTCCGCGCGCAAGGCCGGCCCTTCGTGCACCGGGCGCAGCGAGTCGCGCACCGCCGCGCGCGCGAAGTCGTACGACTCGCCGCCTTTGCGGATGACGTGCATCTTCTCGATCTTTTTCTGCAGCTCCATCAGCCCCCAGATCAACGCCTCGGGGCGCGGCGGGCAGCCCGGAATGTAGACATCGACCGGGATCAATCGATCGACACCCTGCGTGACGGCGTACGTGTCATACGGACCGCCGCATGTCGCGCACGAGCCCATGGCGATGACCCATTTCGGATCAGGCATCTGATCCCAGAGACGGCGAACGATCGGGGCCATCTTCTCGGTGACGGTGCCGGAGACGATCATCAAATCCGCCTGCCGCGGCGTGGCGCGAAAGACTTCGGCGCCGAAGCGGGCCATGTCGTGGCGCGGATCGAGGACGGCCATCATTTCGATCGCGCAACAGGCCAGTCCGAACTGCATCGGCCAGAGGGACGACTTGCGCGCCCAGTTGAAAAACTTATCGACAGAGGTGGTGAGGACGTTTGGATCGAAGCGGTTTTCGATCAGACCCATGAAAGAACCTTCCTCTTCCATGCGTAAACATACCCGACGATCAGAATCGCCAGGAAAACTGCCATCTCGATCGCGCCAAACCAGCCGAGCTGTTTGAACCGGATCGCCCAGGGGAAGAGGAAAACGGTCTCGACGTCGAAGACGATGAAGAGAACGGCGATCAGGAAATAGCGGACCGAGAAGCGGTGATCGATGGCCTCGGAGGTCGCCGGAATGCCGCATTCGTACGGCTCCAGCTTGACCTTGCCGCCGCGGGAGGCGCGCACCAGCGGAGTGATGATGAACAACGTCAATACCGGGAGCGAGATAACGATGAGAGCAGCCACCAGCAGTACTGAGTAGTTCGCCATTTTTTCCTGTCGAAAGTCCGCGGTATTGTAAACGGCGACTGACAGGAGTCAATGATTCCGTTGAGCCTTGGGGAGTGGGGTGTGGGATGTGGGGCGTGGAAGCGATGAAAACCCGCACGAAAGCTGGATTGGCAGCACGCCGCGTGCTTCTCCTCCGACGCCCCACCCCCCACTCCCCACCCCCCATGATCAGAACAATTTCGTCTGAAAACGCCAGCGATCCTGACCCATCCCGCGCTCCTGCACCAGAACGCGAATCTCGGCGCCGATGCCGTCAGGAAGAATGAGCCGCTTGGCGTCCTCGCGTGCATCGAGCAATGCGATCCCCTCCTCGGCACTCCCGATATTCGCGTTCTCGACCGGCGCAAGCAGCGGATGATCTGCTGCACCTTGCGCGAGGAGAAACTTCGCTTGCATGTCGAAGAAGAGCGTGCGCAGACCTTGTGATTCGCCAGTGCGGATCAGATCGTCGAAGTTGATATGCGCCGTCAGATCCTGCTCGCCCGGATTCGCGAGCAGATCGCGGCTGACGCGCTGTCCGGAGTACGCCGCCGCCGTCCCGAAGCGCCGCATCCGCCCGCGAAAGAGCTTCGATTGCGGCAGACCATAATCAAAGGTGACGATGAGCCCGCGCGGAACGAAGCGGCAAAGCTCGTCGTACAGCGCAGACCATTCCAGCGACACATCCGCGAACTGGCCGGGCTCCAGCACGATGCCACGTTCTGCAAAATAGTCTTCGTAGCGGCCATCGGCTTCGTGCTCGCTCCAATCGAGTGCGCCGTCGCGTTCCGTGACCCAGAGCTCGTGCAGATGTTCGTCGCGCTGGACGAGCCGCGCGAAGGGCAGCGCATCGAACAGCTCATTACTAATGATGAGACGAGCATCCGCGGGCAGGATTTCGGCGAGCGAAGAAACGTACGTGACGCGCGGATCGGGAACGGTACGGCCGAGGCTGCGATCGAAGCCGTAGAACGTGGGAGTCGGGAGTCGGGGCTCGGGGGTCGGAGCAAAATCCGGTGATCGGCTGGGTTTCTTTCCTGCCTCGACATCGTGCGCGGAATCGCAAAGTGGATCGAAGCCTTCTCCGACCCCCGACCCCCGACTCCCTACCCCCGCGAGCAAACGAATCAACTCGCCATCGCCGCATCCAATGTCCACCACCTGCGACACACCGTCGCCGGCGCGGCTCATGAATTCGTTGATGAGGTTGCCAAGAACATCCGAAAAGAGCGGGCTGAGCAGCGGTGAGGTAATGAAATCGCCCTCTCTGCCGATCGGCGATTTGGGCCGCGCGTAGTATCCGAACACCGGATGGTAGAGCGCAAGCTCGACGAAATCTCGGAATGCCAAGTCACTATTCATCAGTGAGTTGCGCAACACATCCATGAGTGATTGCTCCGCCGGCATCGGCGATATCGTACACCGGCCGGCGTGCGGTTATTTGGAGCGTGGCACCTCCGTTGCGATATCCGGAGGCAACAAGGAAGTATCCAGGGAGGAACCATGAAAAGGCTCATATCCGCAACGCTCACAGTACTTTTGCTCGCGATCCCCGCGTTCGCGCAGACCGTCGACGATCACGCCAAAGCGAAGAAAGGCGCGATCATCGGTGCGATTGCCGGCGCGCTCGCAGGCGGTGTCATCAGCAACAATCGAAACGGCCACAGCGGCCAGCGCGGCGCCATCGTCGGCGGACTCGCCGGGACCGCAGCCGGTGCCATCGTCGGCGCGATGATGGACAAACAGGAACGCCAGCTTCGTGCGATCAACGGCGTTGATGTCACCCGCACGGCAGACAACGAGCTGAAAGTCACCGTCCGGAACGATGTTCTCTTCGACTACAACTCGGCCGGTCTTCGCCGCGCCTCACGCGAATCACTGCGCGAGATGGCCAACGTCTTCGAGCAATATCCGAACACGACCATCGCTGTGCTGGGATTCACCGACTCCACCGGTTCCGCGTCCTACAACGAGCGTCTTTCCGAGCGCCGCGCCGGATCCGTCGCCAGCTACATCGAA
>DATAMS010000372.1:0-2386 GCA_036260495.1 Thermoanaerobaculia bacterium | reverse complement strand
GATCCACCCTCCTAAAGCGGTGGCTGCGCCACGCGCACTCCAAAGCGCTTCGCGCAAAACGCTTTCGCGGGTGATGCCATGAATCGCGTTAAGAAGCTCTTCACCAAGCTCAAGGCCGGTCATCGCTGCGGCCTCATCGCGTACGTCACTTGCGGCGATGGTCCGACTGTCGAGATCGTTCGTGCGCTCGAAGACGCTGGTGCCGATGCCATCGAGCTCGGTGTTCCCTTCTCCGATCCGATCGCGGATGGCCCGGTCATCCAATTGGCCGCCCAGCGCGCGTTGAAGAACGGGACGAACATCGGCGATGTCTTCGCCATCGCGGACGAGGTTCGGACGCGCAGTGACATTCCGTTGATCGCTTTCTCCTACCTGAATCCCGTTCTGCGATACGGCGTCGAGAAGTTCGCGGACGATGCCGCAACGGCCGGCATCGATGCAGTGCTCTTGACCGATCTGCCAACCGAGGCGGCGGGGGAGGTCAGACCGATCTTCAGAAAGCGTGGTTTGGGATCGATCTTTCTTCTCGCGCCGACATCGAGCGATGCGCGGATCGCGGCTGTCAATCGCGTCAGCGACGACTTCATCTACTACGTCTCGACCACAGGCGTCACCGGCACTCGCAACGAGCTCGATCCGACCCTGTTGACGCGACTGGATGAAGTGAGAACGCGCGTCAACAAGCCGCTCGCAGTCGGCTTCGGTATCTCGCAAAACGAGCATTACGAATTGTTGAAAGATCACTGCGACGCAATCGTCGTCGGCAGCGCCATCGTGCGCGCGGTCGCGAACGGCGACGCCGCGGGAGCGCCGTCGCGTGCTGCCTCCGTCGTCAAAACGATTCTTGACAGAGATGTGCCCGCGCCCTTACTCTCACCCGCCACATGACTCCCACCGCCCAGCGTTTTGCGTATTACTACGGCTACTTTACGTAAGCGTGGGGCATATCGCGCCCCGCTACGAAGGGGTGCTGACCGCTGAGTCGATCCGAACCTCTTCCCGCGCGGCAAGAGGTTTTTTCTTATGGATCGAACGGACGCAGAACAAGAGCTCACCCGCCTTCGCGACGCCATCGACCGCGTCGACGAAGTCATCGTGCGCCTTCTCAATCAACGCGCGAAATACGCAATCGAGATCGGCGAGATCAAAGCCGTTCTCGATATGCCCATTTACGCCCCCGAGCGCGAGAAGCAGGTTCTCCTGCACGTCGAGCGCACCTCGGACGGCCCGCTCGATCCCGCGACTGTGAGGCGTCTTTTTGAACGAATCATCGATGAATCGCGGCGCGTAGAGCGGCACGCCACGAATCGCAGCTAGAAAGAGGCAGGGAGGATTTCATGGTCATTGTGATGCAAAAACATGCGTCGGATACCGACATCGAGCACGTCGTTGCAGTGCTCAGCGAGCGAGGCTTTGACGTCCATCGCTCCACCGGCTCGGATCAAACCGTCCTCGGCGTCGTCGGCGACGTCGCCAGCGTCGACCCGCGCGAGTTCGAAGTGCTGCACGGCGTTCAGGAAGCGGTGCGCGTCAGCGAGCCATACAAACTTTCCAGCCGCACATTCCGCCGCGAGAAAACAATCGTGAAAGTACGCGACATCGCCATCGGCGGCAGCGACGTCGTCGTCATGGCCGGCCCGTGCACGATCGAGAACGAGCGGCAGCTTTTCGAGACCGCGCGCCGCGTCGCGCGTGCGGGAGCGCGCGTGCTGCGCGGCGGCGCGTACAAACCGCGCACATCGCCGTATGCGTTCCAGGGAATGGGCATCGAAGGCCTGAAACTGCTGCGCGCCGCCGGCGACGAAAACAACATGGCCACGATTTCCGAGGTGATGGAGATTGGGCAGATCGAAGCGATGCTGGAGTATGTGGACATCCTGCAGGTCGGCGCGCGCAACATGCAGAACTACAACCTGCTCGCCGCCCTCGGCCAGATCCGCAAACCGATCCTGCTCAAGCGCGGCATGTCCGCCACGATTCAGGAGTGGCTCCTGGCCTCCGAGTACATCCTCTCCGGCGGCAACTACGACGTCATCCTCTGCGAGCGCGGCATCCGCACGTTCGAGACATACACGCGCAACACGCTCGACATCTCCGCCATCCCGGTGATCAACAAACTCTCGCACTTGCCGATCATCGCCGACCCCTCCCACGCCGTGGGCCTGCGCGACATTGTCATGCCGATGGCGCGGGCCATCGTGGCCGCGGGCGCCGACGGCCTGCTCATCGAGGTGCACCACGACCCTGAAAAGGCCGTCTGCGACGGGCCGCAGTCGCTCTACCCGGAGCAGTTCGCGCGGCTGATGGACGAGCTGCGCATCATCGTCCCGGCCGTGGGGAGGAGGTTGTGACCGCGGCGCACTGAAAAGGCTGGAAGGTCGAAAGG
>DATAMS010000467.1:0-3147 GCA_036260495.1 Thermoanaerobaculia bacterium | reverse complement strand
CGCGATCGTTGCGGCGAGGGCGGCGACAATTCCGGCCGCGATCCGCACGACGTCCGTCATGCCGACGTAGCGCCACCAACCTCGAAAAAATCCGAACATCGTGGAAACGCCGAGCTGCACGAGCACGATGAAGGGGAGGCTGCTCCACATCACAGCGGCGTAGCGCGGAGGCACGGAAAAGTCGAAGCGCGCCAGCCAGGCCAGGAGGTAGCTGCCCGTGAAGACGAGGGTATGGAGCAGGAACAGAATGGCCACTCGCACACCGGATGTGCGCAGGAGAGGCGTGGGAAGGGAACGGCTGTCAGTCGTGACGTTCATCAGGGAGTTGGGAGTGGGGGGTGGGGTGTCGGGGGTGGGAGATAAAACGTTCGCTCGAAAGCGTCGATTTTTCCCACACCCCACTCCCTACTCCCCACCCCCCCGTAAGGCATGAATGTGTTTGTGCCAATCATAATCGAAAAGTTATTCTAGGAACTGTTCTACGCCGTACCATCAAGTCCATGCAGGATTCCAGCTCTGCACTCCGGAGCCTTTCGCGGGAAGAGCTCGCGGCGTTCTTCGCCGGGAATGGCTCTTCGCTGCTCGAGGCCGAAGCGCTGGCGCTGCTGGACAATCCTAACTGCGGCGCCCCGATCTGTCAGGCCATCGCCAGAACGACGCATCTCACCGCATTTTACGCGGTGCGTTTCCGGCTGGTGCAGCATCGCGCCACGCCGCTGACGCATGCGGTCAAGTTCGTTCACTACCTCTTCTGGCCCGACCTGCTGCGCCTTTCGGTCGATGTCAAGGTCCCGGCGCAGGTCCGGCGCGCGGTCGAAACCCAACTCCTCTTTCGCGTGAAGAAGCTCTCCCTCGGCGAGAAGATCGCGGCGGCAAAGCGTTGCAGCGCGGCGCTGATCAACGTTTTCCTCTTCGATCCCGATCCAAAAGTCTTCGCCGCTCTGCTGCTCAATCAACGGCTGCGTGAGGAGGATCTGCTGCTCTTTGCCGGCTCCGAGAGCGCGTCCAAAGAGTCGCTCCGGCTCCTGGCTGCCGACCAGAAATGGTCATTCCGCTACGCAATCCGCCGCGCGCTGGTCATGAATCCAGCGACGCCGCGGTCGTCGGCAGCATCGCAGTTGCGCTACCTGTCGAAGCGCGATCTCTGCTTCATTCATGAACATCCTGCAACGTCAACGTACCTGCGCCGATGCATCGAGCGGCTGCGGGAGCGCGTTTTCGTTAGAATGGCGGAAAGTCAGGTGACCAGAGATCAGAGATAGCAGAGATCAGGTTACGCATCTCCTGCTGTTGTTCTCAAGACTCCGATCGATTGTCGCCCGTCAGTCGCTTACCTCTGATCTCTTGTCTCTGATTCCTAGTCTCTGCCAATAACCCGACCCAATGCCTGATCAGGAACTCACGCCACACCCATCGGAGCTCGCGTCGTTCGGCGAGGAGCTCCGGCGCGAGCGTGAGATTCGCGGCATCTCGCTCAAAGAGATCGCCGACGCCACGAAGATCAGCAAGCGCTTTCTGGAAGCGATCGAGCGCAACGATCACAAAACGTTGCCGGCGCCCGTCTTCACGCGCGGTTTCGTCCGCGAGTACGCCCGCTACCTCGGCCTGAATTCGGACGAGATGGTGAACCGATACAACTTCGCCGCCGTCGGCGACGATCGCATCGAGCAGTCGGCGCACCTGGAACGGCTGACGACCCCGCAGGCGCCGCCGATGCCGAACAAGAAGCCGCCCAAGGTCAGCATTCCGCCTCCGTACGCTCGCGTGGACCGCAACGTTTACATTCTCATCATCGTGGTCATTGCCCTCGCCGGCGTCAGCTACTGGGCGCTCAAGCACCGCCGCGAAACCCGCCTCGCCAACGAGGAACGCCTGAACGCCGAGGCGAAAACGGTCGTCACAGCTCCGCCGCCGAAAGCACCGTCAACGGTGACGCAAACCGCGACGGCGCCCGCCGTTTCTCCCTCCGCGCAGACCTCCCCGCTGATGCTCAGCATTGAGGTCAGCGAGCCATCGGTCGTCGTTCTCGAAGCCGACGGCGAGACGGTCATCAACGACGAGTTGCGGCGTGGTTACCATCGCACGATCGAAGCGAAGGAGCGTTTCCGCTTCCGCACGATCGGGAACGCGGGAGGGATCGCGTTGACGCTCAACGACAAACGGGTGACGCCGCTCGGACGCGAGGGCCAGGTGCTGCACGACGTCGTGTTCGATCTCGAGTCCCTCCAGAAGACCCAGCAATGACAAGCGCTCCCCCGGCCGAACTATCCGGCGACATCATCATCGAGCGAATCGTTTCCGGCGATTACCCGCGTGAAGCAGTCGAGACGTTCGCGCGCGGTTTTCTCCCGCTGCCGCAGGACGACCTGATTGTCGTCCTGGCCTATCTGACGCGTTCTCCCGATGCGGAGATCGCCGCGGCAGCACGCAGCTCTCTGGCCGACGTTCCCTCGCGCAGCATTCAGTCGTTTGCGGCGAACGAAAATCTGCCGCCGGCGCATTTGTCGATGCTGATGCGCGCGAGTGAAGATCCGTTCGTCCTCGAAGCGCTGATCCGCAACCGTGCCGTGCCCGACGCGCTCATCGTGGAGCTGGCCGCCGTCGCTGATGCTGCTGTGCAGGAAGTCGTGGCCATCAACCAGGCGCGCATCATCCGCACACCGGAGATCCTCGACGCACTTCTCGCAAATCCGCAGCTCACGCCGGACGTGCGCCGCCGCGCGCTCGAAACGCGCGAGGAGTTTTTCGACAAGAAGGCACGCATCGCCGCGCTGCAGCCGGCCGATGGTGAGGTCGGGGAGGACGAGGCGATGCTGTCGCTCTCGAACGAGCCGATCGCCGATCTTCTGGAAAAAGCGGCGCAGGAGCCGGAAAACGACTCGCCGCCGCCAGCGCTGATGGAGAGCGAGAAGGTTGACGAGAAGAAGATGTCGGTCTTTTCGCGGATCCTCTTGATGAGTGTTTCCGAGAAAGTGCAGGCGGCGTTCAAGGGCGGCAAGACCGAGCGGATGATCCTGATCCGTGATCACAACCGGCTGGTCTGCGGCGCCGTGATGCGCAACCCGCGGATGACCGAGGCGGAGGTGGAGTCGATCGCCGGGATGAGAAACATCGCCGAAGAGGTGCTCCGGCTCATCACGCTGAAAC
>DATAMS010000449.1:0-3457 GCA_036260495.1 Thermoanaerobaculia bacterium | reverse complement strand
TCACCTCGATTCCAGACCTACGCCGCAAGCTGATGAACTACATCACTCGCTACAACGACAAGCCACGCCCGATTCGCTGGAGTTACGTCGACGTAAAGAACCGCATTACTGGTCCCAAACGATCCTTTACACGCCACTAGTCGGACTGGAGAGTCCGACCTACGTAACGCGCCCTACGTAACGTAACCCTGGCTTATCGCGCCACGAACACGGGCATCGGCGTCAGGGCGTGCTCGAGGTTCACATGGCCGGCGAGCGTTTCGGCTGGCTCACCATTGATCAGGATGCGCACGCGTTTGGCGGCGGGAAAGTCGGTGATGACCGTCTGCACGACCGAGTAAACGGCCATGAGCTCTTCGTGGCTGCCGGTTGCCCAGCCATTCGTAAGTGTGGGGCCGCCGAGGTCGATGAAGGCGCTGCCGTCGGGGAGGAGGAAGGCGGCGCGCACGATCGTGTCGCGGGGGAAAATGTGCGGCACGCCGGCGTTGGCCGAACCTTTGAGAAGCTCGCGGACCACGACCGGCAACGCCGCTGCCGGATTCTCGGCAAGAGGCACGTTGCGTGTTTCGCGCACGAGCAACATCTCCGGGCCTTCGAAAAACAAGGTCACCGGACGGACTTCGACTTTGTTTTCGACGTTGAGGTTCTGCGTCAACTCCCGCTTCTTGCATCCGCTGACGACGGCGAGAATCGCAATCAGGATCGCAATCGACCGGCGCACTACGTTCCCGTCCTCGCCGTTGTTTTCGGGGTTGTCGTCGTCGCGGGCGCGGTTGTCGTCGTCCCGGGCACGGTCGTCGTCGCCGGAGTCGTCATCGAGCCGGCCGGTGTCGTTGTCGTGGGTGCGGCCGGTGCGGGCGGCGGCTGCGCGACGCCGATGCGCGTTTCATAGTCGGTCTTGTATCGCGCCACGGCGGTGGTCAGAGCCTCAACGACCGTCTTCTGAAACACGTCCGACTTGATCTTCGCCTCTTCGTCAGGATTGGTGATGAAGGCGACTTCGACCAGCGCAGCGGGCATCGTCGCGCCGACCAGCACCTTGAACGGCGCCTGCTTCACTCCGCGGCTTTGAATCCCGGTGATGCGGTTCATCTCCTCCTGCACGGCCTGCGCGAGGCGGCTCGATTCGTTGAGGTATTCCTGCTGCGCGAGGTCCCACAGGATGAGTTTCAGATCGCTCGACGAGGCCGGCGTGGCTTGCGCTTTCGCGGAACTATTTTCGACTTCGGCTGCCTTTTCGGCGAGCTTGTCCGAGGCATCGAGGGAGAGGAAGTAGGTCTCGGCGCCGTGCGCGCCTTTGACGATGGCGGCGTTCATGTGCACCGAAAGGAAAAGGTCGGCGTGATACTGGTTGGCGATGGCCGTGCGCTGATCGAGCGGGACGACCGTGTCATCGTTGCGGGTCAGGACGACACGCGTTTTCAATCTCGCTTCGAGCGACGCGGCCAGCAGCCGGCAAACGGCGAGCGTGGCGTCCTTCTCCATCAATCCGCCGGGTCCGATCGCGCCGACTTCTTTTCCGCCGTGGCCGGGATCGATGACGATGGTGTGGATCCCCGGCGACTCAACCGGCCGCGATGATGGGAGCGGCTGCGGCGTGCCCGGCGCGGCGGCTGCGCCTTTGCGAAGATCGAGGACGATGCGGAACGGGTTTTCGAGCCGGTAAGCGTCGCCCACGACATCGGGCGCGGTGAGCTGGATGCGAAGGTCATTGCCGACAAACGATGTCTTCGCGACGTACGGATCTTCGTGCGTCTGCTCGACGTACGGCGCTTTGATGGCGCTCTTGAATCGCACGGTGTACGCGCCCGGTTCTTTGATGATGCCGTACTCCGCCGGCGCGGTCAGCGTCAGAACCAGCTTCGAGATTCCCTGCACGTTGGCGACGGACACCTGAATTCCGGGCGCGGTGGTCTGCGCGGGATGAATCTGCAGCAGACGCGCGGCCGGATCCCACGTGGCGTCGAGCCCGGAAGAGCGCAGCAGAAAGCCCTGAAAAAACTGCCAGGGAACGAAGGGACGATTGTCGATCGTCACCGGCGGAACAGGCATCTCGATCAGATCGTCTTTGACGACGGCGAAGCGGCTGTCGGTGCCGAATGAAGCGACCGAATTATTGAGCGCGGCCTTGAAGCCGTTTCCTTCGTGAGTCAAGGTTCCGCCGAGTGCGGCCATGACTTCATCGACAGCAAAGTACGTCTGGCCGTTCTGCTGCGCGACGGTGACTTTGTGATCGCCGTTCGCGGCGCGCACGGTGGCCTGATTGGCCGGATTCGGCGGCGCCGTTGTTGGAGGCGCTTGCGCGAGAAGGAAAAGCGCGGAGGCGAGAGCGATCGAGGTCAAAGCGAGAGCACGGGTCATACGGGGTGACGGATTATCGCACGGAGGATTCGCCGTGCTCTCGCGCTCGGCGCCTCACCCTCGGCGCGCACGTTCGTTTCTTCATGCTCTTCGCCGAGGAGAACTTCGCGCGTGCGCAGGTAACCGATGCGGGCCAGGACGTCGAGAACGTTCCAGCGCCGCTCGGTAAATCGGAACGGAAGCCGGTGGCGCGGGCGGATGACGACGACACGCGGATCGGTGACGACGTGGTCGTAGTCGCCTTTCGCTTTGAAGAGGCCACCCTCCGATTCGCCCTTCTGCGACACGACGACGACGGCATCGCATCCCAGCTCCAGCGCTTTCTGATACGGCGCGTTGTCGGAGATGCCGCCGTCGCCGTACGCCTCGCCGGCGATCCGCGGACGATGCGTGTAGAACGGCGGAAAGTAGTTCGTGGCCAGAAGAAGCTGGAGCGGATCGTCGACGTCACGCGCGTCGAAGATGACGTTGGCGCCGTCACGGAAACGGGTCACCGAAACGAGCAGCGGCAGCGCGTCAGGTTGTTTGAATCGATCGCGTCCGATGAAACGGCCGAACGTTCGCTCGTGCAAATTCCGGAAGCGCCACGGCGAATGATCGACGAGAAGATTGCGCAGATCGATGTGCGGCATTCTCATAAACGAGCGCCAGTAGTAGCGGAGTCGTTTTTCGGAGCGCGCCGCAACCATCGCCGCGTTCCAGGCGCCGGCGGAAACGCCGATCGCCAGCGCGGGTACGACACCAAGCTCGGCGAGCGCTTCGATGACGCCGATCTGAAAGGCGCATCGCGAGGAGCCGCCCGAAAAAACGTACCCAACGCGTTTCGCGTTTTGCAGCAGAGCGAGACGATCCAAGAACTTCAGTCTATGCTTTTGCGGTGAACATCAAACGATGCATCGTTTTCTTTCTCGCGCTCATCACCGCCGCCTGTGACGTCGGGTCGAAATCCGGTCCGCGCGTTGCCAAAGAACCGATCAGCGTCCGCGGCTGGATCACCGACGTCGATGCCGGCGAGAACGCCGCCGCCTACCACACGATCGAGACGGAATCGGCGCGCAAGGCGAGCCTCTTTCACGATACGAACGTCTGGGTCGAG
>DATAMS010000448.1:0-6040 GCA_036260495.1 Thermoanaerobaculia bacterium | reverse complement strand
TCACCTCGATTCCAGACCTACGCCGCAAGCTGATGAACTACATCACTCGCTACAACGACAAGCCACGCCCGATTCGCTGGAGTTACGTCGACGTAAAGAACCGCATTACTGGTCCCAAACGATCCTTTACACGCCACTAGTTCGCCGTACTCGCTGCCGGCACGAAACTGCGTGAGCTCCGCAAACGGGAGAGTGCGCGTCCAGGGAGCAGCCGACTCCGCCGGCACGGCCAGCTTCAACTGCGAGGTGGCGCCGGTGAGCGTCATCGCATACGGCCGCGTTGCGCCGTTGACTGCTGCACCGTGAACGATTGCGAGCAAGTACGGCGAGCGATGCGCCGTCGTGGCAGCGAAATCGTTCGCGAAATCAGTTGGATTCTTTCCCGCGCTCAACCCCACGCGCTCGAGCTGCCGTGCCATCGCGGCCGATGCCGTTCTTCCGCTGACCTCGGAGCGCCGCAGTTCATCCCACTCCTTCAAATCAGGCGTGAACGGCAAAGCGTCGGCGCGCTCGATGTTGCCGAGAAGATCGAGGCTGAGATCGAAAAGAGGATCGCGGTCTTCCAACGCTTGCGCGACGTTCGGATCGGTGCGGCGAATGAAAATGCGCTCCCCCGCACGGGCCACGTCCTGCGCGCGGCGAAACACATCGTTCGGAATCACGCGCGGCAATAGCGCCGTGCGCTCACTCAGCGGTGCGGTGGCCAGACTGTAGCCGAGTCCGAAGAGCGACATCTGCCGGCGACGTAATCGGGATCGAGGTAGCGCGTGTAGAACGGCATCAACAACGTCGCAGGCGAAAGCGGAATCCCGCTGGCGCTTACACCCATCGACAGCGACACGCCCACTTTGATGTTCTCGTCCGCCGCGCCCGCCGACGCGAAGACGCTGCCCGTCAGACGCGATCGCAGTGATAGGGAACGGTCAGCGTCTTGCCGCGCTCGATCGCCGCCTCGACAGGATCCATCGCATTCGGGAAGCAGACGTTGAAGCCGCTCCACGATGACTGGCCGCTGCAAACCGGAATCTGGCCGGGATCGATGCGCACCGTTTGCGCGGTGGCCGAGGTGTTGGTGATGAAGGCGAAGGCGGTGTAGTCCTCGCCGCTGCGCACCGTGTCCGGATGCACGAAGTTGACTTGAAACCGCGGATCGCTGACCACGAACGACGCGGAGAGGTTGCCCTCCAGCGGCGTATCCGGCTGGTTAGGCGCTTTGTACGTCGCGTGCACCTGCACCTTTACCGTGTGCGTGCCGGTCTTGAGCGCTTCGAGTGACCACTCCGCGCTCCCCTGCCCGGCAGCGATCAGGAATCGCGCACCGGTGACTTCATCGACTCACCATGCGTAGGCTGTGCCTGGCAGCAACTTGTGAACTCCCTCGCCTCAAACAGTTATGACTATACGGCGCCGGCAACTACACTGCCTGAGGCCTGGCTTTATCACGTCATTGCCACAGCCACCGGTACTGCAGACTCGGCAGCCAGCCCTTATGATTACGCCACGACGGCCCACGTGCTGTTCGTGGAGTCGATCGCTACCGGTGGCGCGATCAAAGGCAGTTACGTGGGCGAGATCAGGCTAGCCATCGACAAACTGCGCGCCGCCGCCAACCTTCCTCCCTACAGCCGCGGGTGGTCGACTTACAGCGCCCAGACCGGACCGATCTATGCCAGTTATGTGCTGGCGATGCGCGCGGCTCTCAGCGAGGCCGGTGCCGCTTTGGGCCACTCTGTGCCCTTCTCCGGCCAAACGCCCGCCGTCGGCAGCCCCATCTACGCCTACCAGTTCACGCAGCTCCGCACGGGGGTGAAATGATGCGACGCCAACGCTCGATCGTCATATTCTTGATTGCGATGCTGAGCACTGCTGTTCACGCATTGGCGCAATCAGCCTACGATCCCCCGCCCGCTCCCCAGCGCAAGACGCCACCCCCCCGTTCGGGCGGCCCTTGGCGCCGCGCAACGCCCGCAGACTCTCGGTTTCGGCGACAACGGCGAGAGTGGCACGTACACGTACGACGGCTCTGGGAACATCACCGCCATCGGATCGGACACGTTCCTCTATGACGAGGAAGGACGGCTGAAGACGGCGTTCGTCCGCGGCGTGACTGGGACCTACACCTACGACGCGTTCGGGAACCGGAAGACGGCCACTGGGGAAACCAACTGCTCTGGACAAACAGTCTGCGCGTCGCCGCTGACGGTGAGTTTGACCACGAACCACTTGCTGACGACGACCGCTAACAGCTCAACCACGAACGTCGGCTACGACGCTGCCGGGAACATCACCTCAGTCTCGGGAGGCAGCTACGCATACGATGGCACCGGTATGATGACCGAGGCCACGGTGGGGAGCGACGACCGGCAGTTCGTCTATACGGCCGATGACGAGAGGATCGTCGTGCGCCAGGGCCAGTCGTGGACGTGGACGGTGCGCGGCCTGGACAACAAGGTGCTGCGCGAGTTCACGAGCACGGAGCCGAACAACGCGGCCGGCTTCCCCGCAGCTGGCGGCACCTGGATCAAAGACTACGTCTGGCGCGACGGCCTGTTGCTCGCCTCAACCGACACGACCGGCACCTATCACTATCACCTCGATCACCTCGGTACCCCGCGCCTGATCACGAACGCGAGCGGCGTGAAGGTGGCCGAGCACGCCTATTACCCGTTTGGTGCCGAGATCAGTCTGACTCCGCACGAGTCAAACGAAGAGGCCATGAAGTTCACCGGCCACGAGCGCGACATTGTGGCCGGCGACGGGCACACGCTCGATGACATGCATGCTAGGTACTACAACGCGAGTTTGGGGAGGTTTTTGGAAGTTGACCCGGTCCTCGGTAAGCTTGATCAGCCACAATCGTGGAATCGCTACTCTTATACTGAGAACAACCCAGTCAATCTGCTCGACCCTGACGGGCGCGCCACGGCTTTGGGGTTTTATGGCGCGTCGGACCTCGACCAAGTGTGGATGTCATTCGGATCAGCGGTCGCAGCTACGGCAGCCGCACCGGCGCAGAAAGGAAGGCTCGCCGCCGCAGCCAATGCAATTAACCGTACGGCTGATTGGGCACAGGGTGAAGGGCCTGAGCAGATGGTGTTTGGTCAAGGCAGCGTTGAGGTCGCACAAATGCAGCATGCGCCTGGCGTCAACAAAGCGCGTTCTGCGTTTCACAATAAGAACGCCACCAACATCGCCAAACATCGACCACTGCAACCCTTGCTTAACTACAAAGGCAAATTTGGGCTTCGCGAATTTGTAGACGCGACACTCGAAGCAAACGCAACCGAACACTTTGTGGGCAGCTACACGATTGTGGAGTTGACCCGGTTTCGTGGACACCTGAAGATTGGGGAGAGCCACGATGCCAAAACAACGCAAGACGTATCCAGACGAGTTCAAGAAGAAGTTGATTGCAATGGTGCGAGGAGGGCGTACGCCGGAAGAGCTAAGCCGACAGTTCGAGCCGTCGGCGCAGTCGATCCGGAACTGGGTTGCGCAGGCCGAGCGTGATGAGGGAAAGCGACAGGACGGACTGGCCAGCAGCGAGCGTGACGAGTTGCAGAAGTTACGGCGCGAGAACGAGCGGCTTCGCGAAGAAAGGGAGATACTAAAAAAAGCCGCGGCCTGGTTCGCACAGGAAAGCAAGGCAGCACCGAACGGATCTTCGAATTCGTGAGTGCGCACCAGGCCGATTTTCGTATCACGACGATGTGTCGCGTGCTAGGCGTCTCCACGAGCGGGTATTACGCGTGGCGCTCGCGCGAGCAGTCCACGCGAGCGAGCGCCGATGCGGTACTCAGCGCCTGCATCGTTCGCATTCATGAGGAGTCCCGTCAAACTTACGGAGCACCGCGGATTTACGCGGAACTGCAGGAAGAGGGGCATTCGGTAGGACGGAAGCGTGTAGCGCGCCTGATGCGTGCTTCGAGCATCGCCGGCGTCAGCCGCCGTCGATCGTTTCACACGACCCGTCGTGATCCAGCCGCGCGTCCGGCGCCCGATCTGGTCGATCGCAAGTTCACAGCCGCGGGCCCGAATCAGCTGTGGGTTGCCGACATGACCTACATCCCGACACAGGCGGGCTTTCTTTTTCTCGCCGTCGTCCTCGACGTCTGGAGCCGGAAGATCGTCGGCTGGGCCATGAGCTCCCGCATGACGACGAAGATCGTGTTGGATGCACTCGCGATGGCAACTGAGCAACGTCAGCCCGCCGCCGGCGTCATTCATCACTCCGATCAAGGATCGCAGTACACCTCGATCGAGTTCGGGAAACGTTGTCGCGAGCAAGGAGTCAGCCCGTCAATGGGATCGGTCGGCGACTGCTACGACAACGCCATGTGCGAGAGTTTTTTCGCCACGCTCGAATGCGAATTGCTCGATCGCACTCGATTCGAAGATCGCACTGAAGCTGAACTGGCGGTCTTCGACTTCATCGAGGGCTTCTACAACACACGACGCCGTCATTCGGCGATCGGCAACCTCGCACCCGCCGTCTTCGAGCGCAACGCACAGCACTCTGAACGGTCGACTCCCCCTCCTCGGTCCTCCCCCTCAAGGGGGAGGAAGAAAGGCCAAACCAGCTTGCTTACGGCTCCGCTTTCGCAACCGTCAACGTCGCATGTACCATCGAACCCGCGCCGGCGTTCATCTTCGCCGCCGCCCAAACACTAACCCGTCCACGAAACCGGGGTAGGCTCATTGACATTCGGCCTGAACCAAGCGGAGCTGTAAGGTTTACCTTAACGAACACGACTAGTTTTACGTCAGCGACTGCGTTTCTTCCCGGACCAAGTCTTCCAAGTTGGAGTCGCGACAGCCTCTCAAAAATGGGAAACGTCACGCAGGTGTTTACATGGACGGAGAAGGTCCCATGAAGACACTTCCGCTTGTGCTGCTCTGTTGTCTGATTCTCAGTGCATGCGATCTTGATCTGTTTCACAAGGGCGAACGACGTGTCGCTGGGATATATGAACTGTCCAAATCGGAAGCGGGACGTTATTATCTCTTGCGACAGCAGGATGCAGGCGAAAGCGGCACTGGCGTCGTGGACGGGACGGTAATGCAGATCGGTTGGAACAATAAGTTCATTCTGGTTGAGCGTCAGGCGAGCTTCGGTGGAGACAAGGACGGTTGGATGATCGTAAACGTCTCGAATGGAACTATAGTCGGCCCTTTCACACACGAGGAGCTGAAGGCGCATTCCGAAGTGGCGGATATTCACCCTCATCCACCCGATGAGGCTTGGAATATGCTTCGGTAATACCAAGAGAACTGTATTCTTGCTTATGATGCTGAGCACCGATGTTCACGCAATTGCGCAATCCGTCTACGACCCACCCCCCTGCCTCCGCGTAAGACGCCGGCTCCGGTCTCGAGCATTTCGAAAAACATGGTGCGGAGTTTGGGTTCAAAAGCGCTGCGCAATATCTACGAGCCGCAGCCCGGTTCGTAGTTAGCAGTGGCGAACGCGGAACGGTCTCTTTCACAAGGGCGAATGGTGATCGCGTTATTTATCGAATTGCGACTAATGAGTTCGCTGTTACAAATATTCTCCGGACGCATTTCTTGCCAACGTCCGGTGCTGCTTACTATGCTGGTCAGTTATTTCGTGCGATGAGCCAGGCCTTGAGTGCAGTCCCATGACGATCCGTGAACTGACTTCTGCTGAACAGGCTGGCCTGAATAAGGCGTTGCTGGAGATCCAGCGGCGCACCAGTGCAAGAGGAATACTGACGCTTGACAAGCTTACGCAAAGGTGGTCGCAATTCGTGATTGAGGTCGAAGCCGGTTACAAGTTATCGATTTACGATTACACGAACGATCTTTGTGTCCGAGACGTTCTGGATGATGCAATCGATCTCGCTCCTGAAACAGTGCGGGACGTCATCCGGGCATCGCTTGCCATGTGGGATGATCGTTATCGACTAGCGACAAGACGCTCGACGTCACCGTTGCTTCCGGGAGATGATATCGTGAGCCGCGCGCGATGGCACCGAGTACCCCGGTTGTTAATGGGGGAGTTGAAGGACGATCTGATTTC
>DATAMS010000384.1:0-20172 GCA_036260495.1 Thermoanaerobaculia bacterium | reverse complement strand
CAGGTGATGCAAGTACGCGGTGCGCACGTCGTCAGCAACGACGTCTCGATCACGCGTGTTCGCCCGCTCATCGGAAAGTCCACGTCGATCGTCGTCAGCGATGGCCGCCAGCCGCCATTCGCGCGGCAGTTCCGCGTCGTGCTGCTCGACGCGCCGTGCAGCGCGACCGGCACGATCCGCAAGAATCCCGAGATCAAATGGCGGCTTGCGGAAGCGGACCTCGCATCGTTCGCATCGCTGCAACGGGAGTTGTTGTCGTCCGCGCTCGATCTTGCATCCGAGTCGGTGGTCTACGCGACCTGCTCGCTCGAGCCGGAGGAGAACGATGACGTTGTTGGTGATGTGCTGAGAACGCACACGGATTTCGTTCGCGGCGATGTCGCTGATGTCGTAAACGAAAACGTTGCGCGCTGGGTCGAAAACGGCGTGCTGCGGCTTACTCCGGAAGCGGAGACCGATGGCTTCACTGCACACTGGTTGCGGCGCGCGCATCACTCACAAAAACCGTGAGTGAAATCTTCGTTTCTTACTCAAAAGCAGATCAAAAAAGCAACGATGCGCGCCCGCGAAAATCGTCCGTGCGTTGCCGCGTTGACAAACCAAGATCCATCTCATAGATTGCAAAAACCCTCGAAAACAACACGAGTTCAGGCAACTGAAGAAGGAGATCGTCTATGGCAGGCAAGGGTGACGTCATCAATGAAATCGCCGAACAGGCGGGCATTTCGAAGAAGGAAGCCGCGGCCGCGTTCGACGCGTTCGTGAATCACATTTCCAACTCGTGTCAGCGTGGCGACCGCTGCGCCATTCCGGGCCTCGGCAGCTTCGCCGTGTCGCAGCGGAAGGCGCGCGAAGGCCGCAACCCGCGCACCAACGAAAAAATCATGATTCCCGCGTCGAAGAACATCCGCTTCAAAGCGGGCAAGGACCTTCGCGAAGCGGTGAATTCGAAGCGCAAGGGCAAGAAGTAAGCGCCTTCTTCGCTGACGAATCGCCCCGCTCATGAGGTGGGGCGTTTTCATTGCTGAGCGTTTTTATTGGAGAACGCTGTCGAGCGAGCGGCAGACGCGGATCGCCATCGCCGCGATCTCGGGAGACGGCTCGACGAGGTCGGGCACCATGATCACGGCCATCGCCGCAGCATGCGCCGCACGAACGCCGGCCTCCGAGTCTTCGATGACGAGACAATCGTCAGGCCGGACGCCAAGCCGCGAAGCAGCGAGCAGAAAGAGATCTGGTGCCGGTTTTGATTGCGCGACTTCATCGCCGAACGCGAAGATGGAGAAGCGCGAGTTCAGGCTACCGAGGCAGCGTGTGGCGAGCGCACGAGGCGTCGATGTCGCCAGCGCTTTGGGAATCCCGCGACCATCGACGCGATCGAGCAACGCGACCGCCCCGGGCTTGTGCGGAAGTGGCTCACGCGACAGTCGTTCGTCGAATTCGCGTTTCCATCGAATCCTGAACTCGTCGAGCGGCAGCGCGTCGCCGAAGTGTTCGCGCAGGATCAACTCCGCTTCATCGGTGCCGCGGCCCACGAACTGCGAGTAGAAGTCGTCGTCGATCAGACAGCCCAACTCCGCCGCCGCGGTTTGCCAGGTGACACGATAAAGCGGCTCGCTGTCGAGCAGCAGGCCGTCCATGTCGAAGATGACGGCGCCCGGCTTCCGTTCCTCACTCAAACGAACGCTCGCGGAACGAAGAGCCGTTCGTAAAGATTGATGGCGTAACGATCGGTCATGCCGGCAATGAAATCGATGGCCAGCCGCTCGACCGGCTCGTCGCCGGTGGCGTTCAGGAAGTCGCCGGGATTGGCGGTGACGTACTCGAAAAGCGCGGTCAGCGTTCGTTGCGCTTTCACGAATTCGTTGCGCACCTCGGGCGTGAGGTACATGTTCTGAAACATGAACGTTCGCAACTCCTCGAGCGCGCCCAGCGCCTCGGCGGACATCGAGATCGCTTCGTAATCGCAGGCGAGCGTCGAATCGATCACGTCGCGAACCATGCGATCGATGCGCTGGGCGGCGCCGTTACCCAGCGTCTTGCGGATCTCTTTCGGGATCTCGTTTTCGGTCAGAACACCGGCGCGGATGCCGTCGTCGATGTCGTGATTGACGTAGGCGATGATGTCGGAGATGCGGACGATGTCGCCCTCGAGCGTGAGTGCGCGCGACTTCGGCCGTTTACGCAACAGCTCACCCTTCTCGCCCTTCGAATGTTTGAGGATGCCGTCGCGCACTTCGACGGTGAGGTTCAGTCCGCGTCCATCGTTCTCGAGCACTTCGACGACGCGCACCGACTGGCGGTAGTGATCGAACCCGCCTTTGACGAGCTTGTTCAGCGCCGCTTCGCCCGCGTGACCGAATGCCGAATGCCCGAGGTCGTGGCCGAGTCCGATTGCCTCGGTCAGAACTTCGTTGAGGCGTAGCGACTTCGCGATCGTCCGCGCGATCTGCGTCACTTCCAGCACGTGCGTGAGCCGCGTCCGGTAGTGATCGCCCTCAGGCGCGAGAAACACCTGCGTCTTATGTTTGAGCCGGCGAAAAGCCTTGCAGTGAACGATGCGGTCGCGGTCGCGCTGATAGCTGGGACGAAGATCATCCTCCGGCTCGTCGCGGTCGCGCCCGCGCGTGTCCGCACTGCGCGCCGCCTGCGCAACCATCGTGTCGCGCTCGATGTTCTCGAGCATCTCGCGGATCGTCGTCATGATGGATCACACTGTATCTGTGTTTGCGTCCATCATCGACGTCCTCCACTTGTCACCCCTGAGTCATAAGGGTGATCCCGATGACACTCAGGACGACATTAACGACTGCGGTGCGGGCGAGATAGAACGTCTCTCGCCTCTCGCCGCCTCTTCGCTGAGCGCGACATCGTGAAAGCAGGCCCCGCAGAGAAGCCGGGCGCCCACGCGAACCGCGGCACCGATGTGAAAACAGAGCTCGCAGCGCAGTCGCGATGGACGCTTCGATCCGGCGACGAGCGGCAGTGGATACGAAGGTGGTCGGGGCATGATTGGTCTCCTTTGGTCCCACGAATGGGCGGCGGCCACGCGCCGCCGCCCTCGGTCGAGGAGGATGAAACGATCAGAAAGCGACAGTCGAGGTCACCGTGCCGCTGGTGCTGATCGCCACGAGATTCCGGGTAGGAGTCCCACCCGTGGTCGCAGCCGGAATGATGACGACGGCGTAGGTACCACCGCTGTACGGGATGAGGTCGGCGATGCGCCCGGGGATGTTGAGCGTCCAGGCCTGCGCGCCGTTCGAGAGTGCGAGCGCCGTGAGATTAGTCGTTGGCGACGACGCGCCGGACGCGGTCGTATCGGTGACTTCGATGACCTGCGATCCGGAGATCTCGACGTCGCTGCGCGGCGACGCCAGCGTGGCGCTCCACGCAATCGCTCCACCGCGAATCGCCACAACCTCGGCCATCGGATTCGCAGTCGTGCTGCTGGCCGCGGCCCGAACAACGACAACCGTGCCGTCGGCAGCGACGCTCAGATGTCCATCACCTTCGACGCCATGTCCCGGTCCACCGGGTCCCCCGGGTCCGGCCGGCGGCGCGCCATGGTCATTCGCGACGGCAAGCGTCGCCGCCATCATCAGTGCAAGAACGACGGTGATTGTTTTCTTCATGGGTAGGTCTCCTTTGGCCGGGAGACAAGTCCAAGCGAAATGCCACGTTCCCTGAGGGTGGAAGCGGCATTTCGCGGGTCAGAACGACGCGAAAATCGTGACCGATGACGCCGCGCTGCGACGAAACGACACAAACATTTCGCGCGAAGCGCTTTGGACTGCGGCAGCGCAGCTGCCGCTTTTGAAGCGCGCAAGTTAGCCGGATCGGTGCAAGGTACAATTGCTCCCGTGACGCGCAAAGTTCTGATCGCCGGTCTCATTCTGATCGCGGCCTTCCTGCCGCTGGCGGTGATCCGGGTTGCTATCGTCGTCATCGACGCGCGTGTATTCGTAGAAGACGTCGTGCCGTTCGTCAGCACCAATGCGCCCTCGGCCGCGCTCCTCGCCCTTGTCTCCTTCCGCGCCCCTCCTTCGCACTGAGCTCTCTGCTCACGTACTGCGAAAAAGGAGGAGTCATGTTCCTCGGAAAGACGCTGGGAAAAGTGTTGATCCTGGCCACCCTGGAGCTCGGTGCCCTCGTTGGAGTTCCGATGAACCCCGAAGAGATCGAGAAGCTGATGAACGTCATGCATCAGACGAAAATCGAACACGTCGTCAAGAAGGATGATCCGCCGTGATGGGGAGCCGCGGCCGTGGTCGTGGCATGGCCCTTCAAAAGCGGTGGCTGCGCCACCGCAGTCCAAAGCGCTTCGCGCGAAATTCTTGCGATGTATTAGTGATGACCGCCGGGAGGTGGCGCGGGCGGGCGTGGCTGCGGCGTGGGCGGCGGCGGTTGCGCGCCGCGGGCGCCGGGCTCGTTGCCGGGGCGGCCGTGATCGTCGGGGGTGCCGTGATTGTCGGGGCCGTGGCCTTGCCCGTCGGGGCGGCGGTTTTCCGGAGTCTGCATCGGATGCTCGGGTGGCGGTTGCTGGCGCGTGAAGCTCGAGCTTTGGCCAGCGTGAACCAGGAACGGCTCGTTGCGGAATGGCGAGCGGATCTCGACGGTGCCCTCGAAGACGTCGAGCATCGTCTTGCCCGCTTTGTCGACTTCGATGTTGTACTGCGTGCCGCGGACGGCCAGAAGGGCGCCGGGCGTTTGCACGAGGCGGGGCTCGCTACCGAGGATTTTGTCGAACATCGCGTGGACGCGGCCGCGCTCGAGCGAGAGGATCACGCCGGGTGCACCGCCGGCGAGTTGCACGTCGGTGACGCTGAAGATCTCGAACTTCGCGCGGTGCGGTTCCGCGGCGATCAGGGCGTAGGAAAACATGCCGGTATGGACGTGATCGCCGCTCTGCGCCTGCGTCCCTTTCGCTGCCTGCGACTCACGCGTCGCGGTTTTCAGCACCACGTTTCGCTTGACCTCGTCGAAGCGATACGGAATCGGCGATGCCGCGGGATTCGACGGCGTCGTCGCGACGGTCGCGGTGAGCATTGCCAGAGCTGCCAGGAGTGTTTTCATGAAAACCTCGTCAGGGTTCGAGCGAAATATCGAGTCGCTTCATCTTGCGCGCAAGCGTCTTGCGCTCGATGCCAAGAATGTACGCCGCCTGCGTCTGATTCCCGCCGGTGGCGCGAAGGACGGCGATGATGTGGCGCTTTTCGGCTTCGTCGAGTGATACCAGTTCCTCGCTCACCGCCTCGGCTGCCGGAGCCGAAGCCGCGTTGGCGCTCGACGTTGACGGCGCGATATCCCGCAGCGCGCGCGATGCCGCGGCGGCATCGAGCAGCGCGCCCGAATCGATCACGATGCGCCGCGTGACCTGTTCGAGCTCACGCACGTTGCCGGGCCAGGCATGCGCAGCAAAGACATCGAGCACGCTTTGCGACGGACCCAGAACCGACTCCCGCTTCATCTCCGCGGCGATGCGATGCCGGAAGAAGTCAACGAGCAGCGGGATGTCGGACGCGCGCTCGCGCAGCGGCGGAACGGCGATCTCGTAACCCGCGAGTCGATAGTAAAGATCCTCGCGAAACTTCCCTTCACCGACGAGCCGTTTGATGTCGCGATGCGTCGCGGCGATGAGTCGCACGTCGACGCGATGGCTCTTTTCGGCGCCGAGCGGTGTGACGACGCCGTCCTGCAGAAAGCGGAGCAGCTTGACCTGAAACGCCGGCGAGATGTCGCCGATCTCGTCGAGAAAAAGCGTTCCGCCATCGGCGCGGGAAAGCGCGCCACGCCTGTCCTGCCTCGAATCCGTGAACGCTCCGCGGGTCGATCCGAACAGTTCATTCTCGAGCAGCGAATCGGGAATCGCGCCGCAGTTGATAGCGACGAATGGACCGGCAACGCGATGGCCGAGGTCGTGAATGGACTGCGCGACGAGCTCTTTGCCGCTGCCGCTCTCGCCGAGAATCAGCACCGGCACGTTGAGCGGCGCGACCCGCGCGATCGCTTTGTACATCGCGATCATCGATGGATGCGAACCAACCATGCGCGACGGCGGCCCGGGCTCGACCTCGACTCCTTCGCCGGCATGAACGTTGAGCGCCGCACGAACGCGCGCGATGAGCTCGTTGAGATCGAACGGCTTTGCGAGATAGTCGAACGCGCCGAAGCGCTGCGCCAGCGCGGTGGTTTCGATCGAGCCGCGCGCCGTCATCAGAATCACGCGAGGCGGATCGCGCCGCTCGGAGATCGCCTGCAGCAACGTGATGCCGGTCTCGCCGGGCATGTAGATGTCGCTGAGCACGAGGTCGATGCGATGCGCCCGAAGCATCTGAAGCGCGGCCGAGGTGTCGCCGGCCTGGAACGTTTTCAGTCCCACTTTTTCGAGAGCCATGGCGGCGCTTTCGCGGATTCCGGCGTCGTCATCGACCACGAGCACCGTCGCCATCACATCGCTCCTGTCATCGGTTCGGACATCGCGCGTGGCAGGGTAATCCGAAATCGAGAGCCGCCGCTGGGCACGTTCTCCATGCCGGCTTCACCGCCGTGCCATCGCGCGATCTCGGCAACCATCGAAAGCCCGAGCCCGAGGCCTTGCGTTCCGGCGGCGGAGGTGCCGCGAACAAAGCGCTCGAAGATCCGCGCACGATCCCCCTCCGCAATTCCAGGACCGCGATCTTCGACCTGGAGGATGGCGTCGTGGCCCGCGCGAGACACGGTCACACTGATGGCGCCGGACGTGTACTTCAAGGCATTGCCGACGAGATTGTCGATGACGCGCTCGATCAACGCTGCGTCGGCGCGGACGAGCAGTCCAGGTTCCGCGGTCACGAGCAGCGTGCGATCGGTGCTGGCGCGGAGAAAATCGACGCGTGCTGCAGCGAGGGCGCCGAGGTCGACGATGCGCGAGGAGACCACGAAGTCGCGGAGCGGCAAGCGCTCGAGATCGAGCAAAGTGCCGACCATCGTCTCCAGTTTCCCGGCCTCCTGCGCGAGGAGCGAGGTCACGCGCTGCCGCTCGGCGTCGGAGAGCTCGAACAGACCGAGCAACTGCGTGAGATTGCGCATCGAAGCGAGCGGCGTTTTCAGCTCGTGCGCAAGAACGCGTTTCGATTCGGCGTCGCGCTCGCGATGAACGATGAACCGCGCCTCGCTGCTGGCCAGCGCAGCAATCAACGTCTGCGCTTCGAACGCGGCGCTGGTGAGGATGACGGCGGCGAGCATCGTCGCGAACGGTATGGCAATTCCGTCGCCGAGGAGGAGAAGACCGCCGGCGATGATGACGATGATTGCGGCGACTGTGACGATGCGCCGCCGCCGGAGTATGGCAAGCGCGCCGATCGCGATCGCGGTGAACGCACCGGAGTTGATCGGCGCCAATTCGCGAATGACGTCGCCGCGGATGAGCGACTCGGTGGCCGCGGCGTGAACGGTGACGCCCGGATTGGCGACGCGTCGCGAGGACGTGGGCGTGAGCACGCGGTCGCCGAGGGCGATGGCAACCGGACCGACGAAGACGAGTTTCCCGCGCAGTTGCGACGCGCCCGTGCCATTGCGAATCAATGCGGCAGCGCTGATCGTCGGAATCTTTCCAGGCCGCGTTCGGAACGCCGGCGCGAGCGTGCGGCCGACAGGCACCGGCGCGCCGGTGATCAGCGACGACGCTTCGACGGAAAGCGCGACAAGCGAGCGATCGGCATTCTGTTTCGTGGCCGAGAAACGCCGCACGATGCCGTCGTGATCGATCTCGAAGTTGCCGTGTACCGGCGTCATCGCCGCAAGCGCGGGCACGGGCAGATGCCACTGCCCCTGCTCGTCGAGCGCGGAAACAGCGAGCGTCGGTATGCGCCGTGCGGCCGCGGCAAGCTGCTCGTCGCCGGGCCGCGGATCGGCAAGGAGGATGTCGAGCACGACGCCGCGCGCTCCGGCATCGGCAGCGCGATTGACAATGGCCGCGAGTACCGTGCGCTCCCACGGCCACGGCCCGGTCGCGCGCAATGATTCCTCATCGATGCCGGCGACGATGGTCATCGTAGCGTCGCGTGGCGGAAGAAGGCGCAATGCGAAATCGCGCACCGGCAACTCCAGCGCATCGACGGTGTCCGACGCGGTCAGCAGCATCACCGCGATTCCAGCCGCGATGGCGATGAGTAACGCCGTCCGCTTCCGCATGTTCGTATGGTACGACGCAGGGATGGACGGCACCGCCGTCGCGCAATCCCAGGCTTCGCAGCACGGCCTCGCGTGTTTAGACTCACGCCGGATTTGCGGTCACTTCGGCGCCATCTGCTGCACGCGCGTCCAATAATCCGCGCCGCTGAGCCACTGGCCGCCGTCGATCACCATCGCTTCGCCGGTGACGTACGAGGCGTAGTCGGAGAGAAGGTACGACGCGGCGTTGGCGACTTCTTCGAGGTTGGCGAAGCGTCGCAGGGGGATCGTTTTACGGATTCCTTCCTCGATCATCTCGTTCGGAAAAAGCCGCTTCGACGCGCCCTCGGTGTGCACCGGTCCGGGGGCGATGGCGTTGACGCGAATCTTGTGGCGCGCCCATTCGACGGCCAGCGTCTGCGTCATGGCCAGGACGCCGGCCTTGGCGCTGGCGGAGTGGACCACGCCGGGCGCGCCCGTCCAGGCGTAGTTGGCGATGACGTTGAGGATGACACCTTTCTTCGCGGCGATCATCCGTTTGCCGACGGCGCTCGTGCAGTAGAACGTTCCGTTGAGCACGATGCCGATGACGGAGTTCCAGCCGTTGACCGTGAGCTGATCGGCGGGCGCGATGAAGTTGCCGGCGGCGTTGTTGACGAGGAAGTCGATGTGTCCGTGATCGCCATGAACCTTCGCCGCCATCGCCTCGACCGCATCGGCATCACGCACGTCGAGCGCGACGAAATCGGCCGCATTGGCGCGCCCCGTCTCGCTCCGCAACTGCTCGACTGCGGGCCCGAGGTGTTCGGCACTGCGGCTGGCGAGGATGACGGTGGCGCCAAGCTTCGCCAGCTCGCGCGCGATGGCGAAACCGATCCCGGTCCCGCCACCAGTGATGATGCCAACCCGGCCTTCGAAGGTTTTTTCAGGAAGCATCGGGGGATGATATGTCAGACGCGAGATAGCGTTCGATGACCTCGATCATATGAGGGAGGTCGGCCCGTACGGTCTTCCAAACGATGGGGATGCGCACCTCCCGGTAGCCGTGGAACAGCCGGTTCCTCATGCCCGTCATCAATGGCCAGTCGAGCGGAATCAGACTCTTTGTCTCGTCGGAGATATGGCTTGCGGCTTCGCCGATGATACCGACGCGATAGATGACCGCGTCCTGCTTACTGGCATCGTGACTGAACTGCTCCAGTGTCCATCCGGCAACATACGACGTCGCCGACCGTGCAGCCCCCAGCATGTCAGCGAGGAGTCCGAGGTCTTTAGAGTTCAACGACCATTGCTCCCGACAGTATTGACTCGCGTCGATACGGGTTCCGACTCGCCTCAATTGCTTCGCGCTCACAGAGATCCACAGGTCGTCCGAAGATCTCGGAAAGGTCATTCTCCATGTGCACGATGTCGAAGAGAGACCAATCCCCATCCTCGGCGAACCTCACCATTACATCTACGTCGCTCTCCGGGCCGAAGTCGTCGCGCACGACGCTGCCGAAAAGAGAGAACTCCGTGATCTTCCACTTGCGGCAGAAGTCGCGGAGTTTTTCTTTGTCGTAGTCGATGGCGATGCGGGGCATGAGAAGCTCAGTTTACGCCGCTACGCAACGTCAAGCATCACAGCCGAGCCGAGGATGGAGGCTTTGCGATAGCGTGATCTTCCACTTGCGGCAGAAGTCGCGAAGTTTTTCTTTGTCGTAGTCGATCGCGATGTGAGGCATCGAAGTTCAGTCTACGCCGGGCAACTGTTTGATCAAGAGTCCTGAAGGAGCCTTAGGCAAGCAACACGGCCGGCCGTGCCGGCTACGCCGCGTTGCCGTGGCACTTCTTGTACTTCTTGCCGCTGCCGCACCAGCAGGGATCGTTGCGGCCGATCTTTGGTTCTTTGCGCTGCACTTGCGCGGGGCCGGTGACGCCGCCGGCGCCGGAGAAGACCATCGGCGGCGCTTTTGGTTTCTGTGGCGGCATGGCGCGCTGGACGCGTTGCACTTCGTCCTGGCGTTCGCCTTCGCGCTCCACGACCACCTCGGTTTTCCAGAGGTATTTGACGACGCGGTCCTGGATTAGCTCCATCATTTCCTGGAAGATCTCGAACGACTCTTTCTTGTACTCGATGAGCGGATCGCGCTGGCCGTAGCCGCGCAGGCCGATGCCTTCCTTGAGGTGATCGACGTTCAGAAGGTGGTCTTTCCAGAGCTGATCGATGACCTGCAGCAGGATGTATTTGAGGTGGAGACTCATCATCTCCGTTCCGATGGTGGCTTCCTTCGCCTCGTAACGATGGTTGACCACTTCGATCACGGCGTCTTTCACAGCCGCGCGCGGCATCGTGGATAGATCGACGTTCGCCGCGCGAAGATCGATGCCGAAGAAGTCGTACAACTCGGCGTTCAACTCCGCCTCATTCGGGGTCTCGTGCGCATCCTCGGGGATGTGCGTTTCGATCAGGTAGTCGACGATCTCGTCAGCGGCGTTGAGGATGTAGTCCTTTCCTTCGCGGCCTTCGAGAATCGAGCGGCGCAGCGTGTAGACCGACTCACGCTGTTTGTTCATCACGTCGTCGTACTCGAGCAGATGTTTGCGGGCCTCGAAGTTGCGGCCTTCGACCTGCTTCTGCGCCCGCTCGATCGAACGGGAAACCATTCCGTGCTCGATGGGGACGCCTTCTTCCATCCCCAGCTTCTCCATCCAGTTCATGAGCCGGTCGCCGCCGAAGATGCGCATCAGATCGTCTTCGAGCGACAGATAAAAACGAGACGCCCCGGGATCGCCCTGACGTCCCGAGCGTCCGCGGAGCTGGTTATCGATGCGGCGCGATTCGTGGCGCTCAGTGCCGACGATGTAGAGACCGCCGAGGGCGACGACTTCATCGTGGTCGAGCTTCCACTGCTCCTGAATCTCTTCCTCGATTCGCTTTCGTTCGGCGGGATCGGCCACGTCTTTGTTCTTCTGCGCAGCGGCGAACTCCGGGTTGCCGCCTAGGAGGATGTCGGTGCCGCGGCCGGCCATGTTCGTGGCGATCGTGACCGCGCCTTTGCGGCCGGCCTGCGCCACGATCTCGGCTTCCTTCTCGTGGTACTTGGCGTTGAGGACGACGTGCGGCACGCCTTTGCGCTTCAGTGCTGACGCCAGCGCTTCCGACTTCTCGATCGAGATCGTGCCGACGAGCGCGGGCTGTCCCTTCTCATTGAGCACCTTGATCTCTTCGACGATGGCGTTGAATTTTTCGCGCTCGGTGCGGTAGACGAGGTCGCCCTGATCTTTGCGGACCATCTGGCGATTGGGAGGGATGACGACGACGTCGAGCTTGTAAATGCTGTAGAACTCCGCCGCCTCGGTGTCCGCGGTCCCAGTCATGCCGGCGAGCTTCTCGTACATCCGGAAAAGGTTCTGGAAGGTGATCGTAGCGAGCGTCTGGTTCTCGGCTTCGATCTTGACGCCTTCTTTGGCTTCGACCGCCTGATGAAGGCCATCGCTCCATCGCCGGCCGGGCATGAGGCGTCCCGTGAATTCATCGACGATGAGGACTTCGCCGTCTTTGATGACGTATTCGACGTCGAGCTTGTAGAGCGTGTGAGCACGCAGCGCCTGTTGCACGGCGTGGAGCGTGTCCATGTTGTCGGGGTCGTAAAGATTGTTGACGCCGAGAAGTTTTTCGGCGTGCAGAACGCCGTCTTCGGTCAGCACGGCCGTGTGCTGCTTCTCATCGACCTGGTAATCGGTTTCCTTCACCAGGCGCGGGATGATGCGATCGACCGAGTAGTACTTGTCGGGCCGCTCCTCGGAAGGGCCGCTGATGATGAGCGGCGTGCGCGCTTCGTCGATGAGGATGGAGTCGACCTCGTCGACGATGGCGTAAACGTGATCGCGCTGCACCATCGACTCGAGGTCGAACTTCATGTTGTCGCGCAGATAGTCGAAGCCGTATTCGTTGTTCGTGCCGTACGTGACGTCGCAGCCGTACGCTTCCTGCCGCTCGCGGTCGCCGTGATGATTTTGGATCACGCCGACGGTGAGCCCGAGGAACTTGTAGAGGCGGCCCATCCACTCGGAGTCGCGGCGGGCCAGGTAATCGTTGACCGTGACGACGTGAACTCCGCGGCCGGTGAGCGCGTTGAGATAAACCGGCAGCGTCGCAACGAGCGTCTTGCCTTCGCCGGTTTTCATTTCCGCGATCTTGCCGCTGTGCAGGACCATGCCGCCCATGAGCTGGACGTCGAAGTGACGCATGTTGAGAACGCGCTTGCCGCCTTCGCGCGCGACGGCGAAGGCCTCGGGGAGAATCTCGTCAAGCGCGGCCTGCAGGTCCTCTTTGGCCGTGCGGATGACGACTTCATCGCGCGGGATTTCTTTTTTTGCAGCGTCGAGCGCCTCGACGGCGGGGCGGAGACGGGCGCGGAATTCGTCCGTCTTCGCGCGCAACTGTTCATCGGTCAGCGCGCTGATCTCTGGTTCGAGCGCATTGATCCGCGCCACCTTCGGCAGCATCTTTTTGACGTCTCGATCATGTTTCGAACCGAAAATCGTGGTGAGTATTTTGTTGATCATGGTGCTTTCCTTCCCAGCAACAAACGAACCGCGAGCGAGAGAAAAAGGCTCAGCAGTTGGTTGCAGGGGCGCGCGGCGTGGCGGCGCCGGAAAGCGGTGCGTCGATGCGGGCAGGCGCGCTCTCGACGACCCGGGGCGCGGTCGATTCGGAGCGGGCGTGATGGAGCGTGCTTCGCGGTGATGCAATCGATTGCTCGCACGTCATGACCCCGCACTCGGCCGCCACATTCGCAAAACGCGGCCGCGCGACCGGTGCTTCGGTCGTCCCGGAGATTGCGCCAAGCGCGATTGCGAAGAGGAGATAGAGGTTCATGCCAGCGAGCGTAAGCGTATCAAAACGAATTGAAAGCGACGGCATTCCTCATGGGCGACGTTGCGTCACCGGCCAGTCGCGTCAGGGAAGGGACTTCAGCGCATCGGCGGCGCGTGTGAATTGAGGATCGATCGCAAGCGCGCGCTCGAACTCGGCCTTGGCTTTGACGTAGTCGCCGGCGGCCTTGTATGCGCGGCCAACTCCGAAGTGCGCCGAGGCGATTGAGGGATTGTCGGCGACGTTCGCTTCCAGCAGCGCCGTCGACGCGGACAACGCATTCATCTTCGCCATCTGGTAGCCGGCCACTTGCGCTGCATCGTGGGTATCGGCGTCCGGATGGGCGCGCCGGAAGTCGTGATAGCTCCACATCACGGCGGAGGTATCGTCGCGCATCGCGTAGAGATTCTCGATCCACTTCTGAATCGGCGTGCGCTTGAATTCGGGGGGCGAGAAAACCGATGGATCGTAAACGTGATTGGCGGTGATCGATTTCGTGTGGAACTCGTTCAATACCGTTCCGGTCGCGATCTCCACTTCTTTGCTCGCGAAGGGAAAAAGGACGCCCTCGACCGGACGGAAATCGCTGTTGCGCGTTTCAGAACGAACCTTTTCTCCAAAGGCGTGAACCGGAGCGGCCTTGCGGTCCGCGATCGGAAGCCAGGTCTGCTGGTCGATCAGAACTTCCGATCGGAATCCGTCTTCGAGTGTGATGAGAAGTCTCCAGGCTTCCCGCTCGACGACTCGATCGGCTCCGAGGAGTTCGATGGTCGTGCCGTACTTTTTGTAGTCGAAGAGAACGTCATCGAAGCGGCGATGGCGCCCGGCCGCGGAAGCCGCGCCCACTGTGCGCACGACGATTCCCGGGTCGGCGTAGTACTCCCATGCGCTGCCGTCGTAGCCTTCCGCGAAGGTACCAACCGGCTTGTCGGGATCGCCGACCAGTTTGTAATACGGCCGCATCAATGCCATCACCGCGCCGGCGTTCACGTGGTTGCTTTCGACGTATTCGCCGCGGATAACGAGCGATTGCAATCGGGCCATCGCTTCCCGTCCGCCGCGGGCGGTGATGGATCGATCAACGATCTGGTCGACGGTAGGAACTGTCTGGATCGCGAAAAAAGCGCTGAGGACCAGGGCTGCGAGAATGGCAGTCATTGCGCAGCGTTTGACGGCAAGGAGCGAAGACGGTTAGTCAGTCTTACTTCACCAACGGCGCCGCCAGCGCTGCAAGCCGGTTCAGCGACATGTAGGTCTGGTGGCCGAGGAAGATGACGAGGCCGAAATAGGCGACGGCGACGAAGACGCGCTGCGAGAGCGTCACGTCGTAGAACGACTTGTCGTCCCTTTCGCGCACGATCGACAGGTACACCTGAAACGCAGCCAGCACGACGATGACCAGCATCAGCGGATTGGGCTGCTTGACCACCTTGTAAATGAGCACGCCGCCGCCGAAGACCCACATCCATTTCGTGACTGCGGCTGAAATACGGCCCCCGTCGAGCATCCCGATCGGCAGTAGATTAATCAGGTTCACCGCGAAACCGGCGGCGGCGATGGCCAGGTACAGCGGCTGCCCATTCCACTTGTAAACCTGCAGCACGACGAGGGATGCGAACGTTCCTGCGACCGGACCGGCCAGGCCGATCTGGGCATCGTCGTACGCGGAGCGAGGCTGATCCTTCAGCGTGACGGCGCCGCCGATGAAGGGGATGAAGACCATCAACCCGGCGTGAAGGCCTTTCGCGCGAATGGCAACCGCGTGGCCGATCTCGTGAATGAGGATGATGCCGACGAACCCGACCACCAGCGGCAGCGGCGCCTTCGTGGCCATCGCCCAGATCGAGAGCGCCATCGTTCCGCCGGCGACGGAAAACTGCATCAAGCCGAAGCCTTCGAACGGATTGACCGCATAGCCGCGGAAGAAATCGAAGACGACGAGGAGGAGCGCCTTCAGTTTGATGAGGACGACGCCGATGGTGATGGCGGCGCCGGAGAGAAATTTCGCCAGCGGATGGCGCTTGGGAGGGTCATCATGCGGCGGCTGGGGCAGCGCCTCATGTTCGATCGCATTGCCAGGGATAACCGCGCCGGAATCCATTGAAAGGTCGGGCGATAGAACGCCCGGCTGGGTGCTATATTCCGCGCCGTGCCGGTGCCGTCCGTCGACGATTTGCGTCGCGAGTTGCGGGATCGCGGGTACCTCTCGCACGGCATCGAGCGGTGGTTCGCGCACGATCCCTTTACCGCCGGGCGCTCCTCCCGCGCGTTCTGGCGCGAGCTGACCACGGTGGCGGGCAAAGCTTCGCTCCTGATCGCCTTGTTCGCGATCGTCCCTCTCGTCGCCATCATGGTTTTTCGCAACCATCCGCTGTCCGCGGGCGAGACGTTGCTGCTGTCTCTTCTTTATGGAGTGACAGGTTTCGCAGTTTCCTTCGCCCTTCTGATTTTCGTGGCTCTCGTTCTCAAGTTGCGGCCAGCGATCGCGATCGATACGCCGCGGGCGCTGCTGGCGATCTCTTTTGCCGCGAGCGCCATTCCCGCCGGCGCCATCGCGATCTGGTGGTACGGATTCGACGCACCGCCGTCGTGGCCCGAACTGCTGCTGGGACTGGCGCTGATCGTGGCGCTCTTCCTCTTCAGCAGCGTGGCAGTCTCCGCCGCGCTGCTATCGTTTTCGATTTACGAGCTGCAGCGGATCCCCGCCATTCACCGGCGATCGCGGACGATTCCGATGACGATGGCCGCCATCTTCCTGATCGCGGTGCTCTTCCTCCCGACGTACGCCAGTCAGGACAAAGGTGCCATCGAGCCGCCGCTTCAAGTCGTCACGACACCAAGCACGCGCCGCATCGCGCTCATCGCCGTCGATGGCCTGACGTCGGACATCCTCGCTTCCCGCCCCGACCTATCGCACGCGCTTCCCTCGATCTACGCCGTTGCACCGTTGCGCGGCGGTTCGACAACGGAACGCTGGGCCTCCCTCGGTACCGGCGTGAAGACGTATCTGCACGGCGTCCGTTCAATCGAAGGCGTTCGCTTGCGGAACGGCGGTCATCTGCTTCAAACGCTGTCGCAGCGCGACCTCGTCTTGCGTGATCTCGGCGGCGCCGTTGGTCTGGCGAAGCGTGAGCCGTTGCCGCCGACGGTGAGGCGGCGCGATTTCGTCTGGGAGATTTTTGCGGCCCGCGGCATCCCAAGCGTGGCGGTGAATTGGTGGACCGCCGATGACGCGCACGCCGGCGCGCTCGACTCCATCGGCCAGATGCCGCTCTTCGCCGCGGCGGCAGCTGGCGGCGGCGCTCCGGAGATTGTCGCCCTTCGCGTCGATGAGTTATCGATGAAGCGGCTTCTGCAAGCGGCCGACAAAGACAAGCCGCGCGTTGCCACGGTCTATCTCCCCGCGCTCGATGTCATCCTCAACCGGCTTGCGCTCGATCCGTCGGCGCGATTGACCGCGTCGGTCCGAGCGCTCGATGGCGTCGTCGCTGCGGTTGCCGCGCTGCGCGGACGGGGCTTCGATGTGATCGTCGCCGGCATGCCCGGCGATCATCAGGCCGGTCAGGCCGTGCTGGCGTCGAACATCGTGCTGGCACCGACGACGACGCCGTTCGATGTCGCGCCGACGCTCTGCTCGCTCATCGGTTTCCCGCCATCGAACGAGATGTCAGGCCGGACGCTGGCCGGCAGCGAACCGCCGCGCATCGCCAGCTACGGCCCCCGCGTCTCGCACCAACAAGCAACGAAAATGAATCAGGAGTATTACGAGAATCTGCGGTCGCTCGGATACATACGTTGAAAGGATGAAGGCAGAAGGATGAAGGCAGAATAGGCGTTTCCTTCATCCTTCATCCTTCTGCTTTCATCCTTCAAAACACGGAGGTTCAAAACATGAGGCGCTTCACATTCACCCTCGCATTTCTCGCTCTGGCATCGACAGCCATGGCGCAACGGACGATGACGTTTGAGGATCTTGCGTCGATCCATCGCATTGGCGGTCCGCAACTCTCGCCGGACGGCCAGTGGATCGCGTACGACGTCTCCACACCGGACCTCAAGGCGAACAAGAGTTTCAGCGCGGTTTACGTCATGCCGTCCGCGGGCGGCGCGCCGAAACTGATCAGCGATGCCGCGCATCAGGACAACGGGCCGGTCTGGTCGCCGGACGGCAAGACGATCGCCTACGCCTCGAACCGCGACGGCGGCGCGCATCAGGTCTGGCTTTATGACGTCGCCGCGGGAACGTCGCGCAAGACGAGCGATGTCGCCGGCGGTGTGGGCAGCATCAAGTGGATGCCGGATGGATCGGGTCTGATCGTCGTGTCCGACATCTACCCCGACTGCGGCGTCGATCCCGCCTGCATCAAAGACAAAACTACCGCCGAAGCCGCCGCGCCCACGAAAGCCCACGTGATGACCAGTCTCCTCTACCGTCACTGGAAAGCGTGGCAGGAACCGACCCGCAGCCACATTCTTTATGTGCCATTGGCCGGCGGAACGGTTCGCGATCTCACGCCCGGCGCATACGACGCACCGCCGTTCTCGATTGGAGGCGGCGACGAATTCGATGTCTCGCCTGACGGCAAAGAGCTCGTCTACGCCCGCGATACGTCCGATCATCCCGAGCTCTCAACCAACGCCGATCTCTTCATCGTTCCGATCGCCGGCGCCGCCACCGCGAAGCGAATCACCACGCGCACCGGCGCCGACACCTCACCGGCCTTTTCTCGCGACGGCCGCTGGATCGCCTACCGCTCGCAGGCCCGCGCCGGCTACGAATCCGATTTGTGGGAGCTGTGGCTTTACGATCGTCAGTCGGGCACGTCGAATCGCGTCGGTGCGGATTTCAACGATTGGGTCGAATCGGTGACGTGGTCGCCTGATTCGAAATCGATGTTTGTCATCGCCCCTCGGCAGGGCCGCGATGTGTTGTACGAGGTCTCGCTCGACGGCAAGTTCTCGCCGATCGACGGCTTCGGATCGACGAGCGCCGTCGCTGTATCGAAGAACGGTCAGACTCTCTACTGCTCGCGTTCCAGCCTCACCGGCCCCACCGAAATCTACGCCGTCAACAAACGTACGAGTGCCGTGCAGCGTTTGACGCACGACAACGATGCGCTGCTCACCAGTCTGAAAATGGGAGTGACGCACGACGTCTATTGGACGGGCGCCGAGAACGCCCGCGTTCAGGGGCATCTGATGACGCCGCCCGGCTTCGACGCCACGAAAAAATATCCCGCCATCGTGCTCATTCACGGCGGACCGCAGGGCGCGTGGAGCGATTCGTGGTCGTATCGATGGAACCCGGAAATGTTCGCGGCGCGCGGCTACGTCGTACTCATGCCGAATCCGCGCGGCTCCAGTGGCTTCGGCCAGAAGTTCGTCGAAGAGATCTCTGGCGACTGGGGCGGCAAGGCCTACATCGACATCATGAACGGCGTCGACATGCTTGCCGCGCTGCCCTACGTCGACGGAACGCGCATCGGCGCTGCCGGCGGTTCTTACGGCGGCTACATGATCGATTGGATCCTCGGACACACCGACCGTTTCAAAGCCCTCGTCTCGCACGCGGGCGTCTACGATCTGAAGTCGGAGTATGGGGTCACCGAGGAGTTGTGGTTTCCGGAATGGGAATTCAAGGGCAATCCGTGGGACAACCCGGAGCTCTATCAGCGCTGGTCGCCCGACAACTTTGTGAAGAACTTCAAGACGCCGACGCTCGTCACGCACGGCGAGCTCGATTTCCGCGTCCCCATCAATCAGGGACTGGAGCTCTTCACCGCTCTGCAGCGCCGCGGCGTCCCGTCGAAGATGGTCGATTTCCCCGACGAAGGGCACTGGGTGCTGAAGCCGCAAAACTCGAAGCTCTGGTACCAGACGGTTGGCGATTGGTTCGATCAGTGGCTGAAGTGAAGTGAGGCAGGGATCAGGGATCGGGAGAGACCAGTGGTCAGTAGATTCGTCAGGCACTTTTTTTGCTGATCAGTGACCGCCCATCGACTGATCCGCTAACCTATTAATCATCTATTAATCCGCAGGGGGGCCCCCACCGATAAACGCTTCGACGCATGCCGCGTCGATTAACGACAAGGAGGAGACCCATGAAACTGAATCGTCTCGTTATCGCCCTTCTCATCGTCACCGCCATTGCCTCGGGATTCGTAGCCGGACACGCCAGCGCCGACCAGCCGCGCATGCAATCGGCGCTCGAACATTTGCGTCTGGCCAAAGAGGAATTGCTGAAGGCCGATCGCGACAAAGGCGGTCACCGCGAGAAGGCGCTCCGGCTGACCAACGATGCCATCGCCGAAGTTGAGCGCGGCATCGGCTACGACCGCCATCACTAGACGAGCAATGAAAACGCCTGCCGTGCGCTCTGCGCGGCAGGCGTTGTTGTCTCGGCGAGAGCGGAACGACGCTACGCGCGGCCGGTGTTCGTGGCCGGGGTGGCGCTGCCGGTTCCGCCGCCAGAGCCGCCTTCGCCCGGTCCGAGCGCTGGGCGAGCGACGGTCGAGGTGATACCGACCGCTTCGGCGTACTTCAGATACGTATCGATCGAAGCGATGACGACGCGCGCTTCAACCGTGATCAGGTCGATGCCGACGAGCGAGATCCTGACCCACGCATCGACGACGATACCTTTGTCGAGAATCCGGTCGAGTACGTCGATGAGACTGGTGCCGCCTGGTGCGCGTTCGACTGCCATGACTTACCTGCCTTTCCTCTCGTCTTTTTTCTGGGTAGATTGCGGAAGCTCGCGCGCCTCGAGCTTCTGTTCGAGCTCATGGACGCGAGCTTTCAAAGCGTCGTACTCCTCGCTGGCGGCGATGCTGGGCGCGGCCGAGTAGAACCGGTCCGAGCGCCACCAATTGATCCCGATCGCCTCGGCCTTGTCGATCGAGCAGATGACCAGCCGGAGCTGGATCGTCAGGAGCTCGACGTTCGCGAGCGAGACTTTGATGTCCCCGGCCACGACAAGACCCTTGTCCAGAATCTTGTCGAGGATGTCGACAAGTCCCTGTGGCTGTCGCGGCTCGATCGGCATGCCCGCGAACAGTAGCCGCGCGGAGGAAGCACGTCAAGAATTGGGTTGGGGGGTCGGGAGTCGGGGGTCGGGGGTCGGAGATCATAGGATTGAGTAAGGCGACGGAAATTGCCCG
>DATAMS010000369.1:0-15223 GCA_036260495.1 Thermoanaerobaculia bacterium | reverse complement strand
CCCGACGCAAAGATCGCAGCAGCCGGTCTTTACGCGGGCGCCGATTGGGAATCGCACATCGCGAAGATGCCGGTTGCGACGAATACGCACGACACCCGCCTGCAACCGCGCGAGCTCGTCCTCGGGATCACGGTCGATGGCCGTTCGAAGGCGTACACGATGTCGGACGTCAAGCAGCAGAATCCAATCATCGACACGATCGGGACGGTTCCGATCGTGATCGCGGTGGCCGAGGATGGGCGGTCGGTGCGGGCGTTCCGTCGAGTGATCGATGGACGGGTTCTCGAGCTCTTCGCCAAACCTTCCTCATTGCCGCTCACGTTTGTCGATAGCGCAACGGGAAGCGAGTGGGATTTCTCCGGGCGCGCGATCAGCGGTCCGCTTTCGGGACGTCAGCTCGGCAAGATCGATGTACTCAGCGACTACTGGTTCGATTGGCGGACGTACCACCCCGGCACTGCGATTTTTCGGGTTGGGCTGCGGTGACGTTTTTCGATCGCGACGCCACGTTCCGCTGAGTCTGCATAACTCGGTGACAACCGGGACTGCCGGAAGAAGGCAGCGCTTCCTGCGCTTTTACCAGCAACGCAAATCGAATCGGTCAACGATCAAATCAAGGACAACTTCATCCATGCGCAAACTTCTCCTCGCCCTCGCAACGCTCGCTCTCGCTGCAAACCCGATCTTCGCCACGTGCGGCGGCGGTGGCGGCGGCGGGATGGGCGGGACGATGCCGCGATCGATGGGGATGGGCGGAGCGGCGGCGCCTGTCAATCCGTATGTCGTGCCGTGGAAATCGATCGGGCCGAACGACAAGCCGCTGACGACGCCGGTCATTGCGATGTGGTTCCCGGCCGACGCGCGCGAAGTCGATAACTCGGAGCTGAACGTCTCGCGCATCCTCACGCTCTACTCCGCGCAGTGCATCGGCTTGCAACTCGTCAAGCCCGACGACGCCGCCACCATCGCCAAGTTCGATGTTGTCTCGAAGCGGCCGACCGTATTGCTCGTCGTCGACGGCAAGGTCGTCGATCACGTCAATCCCGACGGCAAATTCATCACATCGAGCAGCGTCGAGAACATGATCCATCACGAGCTGTTCCGTCGCGAGTCCGCATTGGATCAATTGCTCGAAACGGCAAAGACACAGTCCGCGACCGACAAAGACGCTGCGATCGCCACCTATCAAAAAGTGTGGGAACAGCATTGCCTCGCGCCGAAGCAGGGACGCGAAGCGCAGAAAGCACTCAAGCGCCTCGGCGTGATCGTGAAAGCGGAGGATCTTCGGACCAGCGATCCCAATCTCTCGCCCGCGATGAACGCGCGCATCACGAAAGGGATGTCCGAGGCGTTGGCGGCGGAACTGGCGGCAGACTATCCGAAAGCGCGTGCGCTCTATCGCGCCGCCGCAGCCATCGATCCCGCCGATCCCGTTCCTTCGCGCTTCCTCGGCGAGCTTTATCGCCATCACACCGGCGAGTGGACGCTGGCGCGGGCTACGTTCGAGCACCTCCTCACGATCCAACCCGATCCCCTCTCCCGCGCCGTCGCCCTTCACGGCCTCGGCAAGATGACCATCCACATGGGCGACTCCGCCAAAGGCCTGGCCCTCTTCGAACAGTCCATCGCCGCCTATCCCCTCGCGCTCACCTACCGCAACATGGCCGTCTACTGGAACTCCGAGCGCCAGCGCGCAAAGGCGGATGTGTATGTCCAGAAGGCCCTCGCCCTCGACCCGCACGATTCTTACAACTTGATCTTCGCCGCCACCTACCTCGCCGACAGCAATCGCAAAGAAGAGGCCCTCCGCATCGCCAAAGAAAACGAAGGCGACCTGGCCGCCTCCTACAACCTCGCCGCCATCTACTCCCTCCTCGGCAACAAAGGCAAAGCAATGGAGCTCCTCAAACGCCACTTCTACCAATACGAACACTACGACGACGTCCGCGCGATGGAAATGTGGGAAGCGCGCGTCGATTACGTGTTCGCGTCCACGAAGGATGATCCGGGATTTATTGAATTGACGAAGATGGCGCGGTAACGGTCCAGTGCCGCTGACGCGGCACAACATTGAGAGCGCTCGCTTTCCAGAGGTTGCTCGCTGCGCTCGCACCTCTGGCTATCTTCATTTGCCGCTGACGCGGCATCTGCAATGGAGCCGGTGAAGAGAGGTCGCGCTGCTCACCCCGCCACGTCAGCGACGATCGTGCGTTGTCAGGGCGGATCGTAGCCACGTCAGCGGCGATCCTCCGTTGTCAGGGCGGATCGTGCCACGTCAATGACGATCCTGCGACGTCAACGGCGAGCGCGCCGCGTCAGCCATGATTGCGCCGCGTCAGCGGCGAAAAAGAGGGTAGCGAGGGGTGCGAGCGCCAGCGAGCAACCCCTCGCAGCCTGTCGCCAAGAAACTCGTGCCGCGTCAGCGGCACTGGATCGTAACGGGGATGCAAACACCCCAACGAGCAACTCTCGAATTGCCTGCCAACGGCATCAAAGAAGATATCGCTCGTCAAACTCGATCCCGTTCGCCGTCAAGAACTCGCGATACTCCTCCTCGAAACTCCTCGTCTGATGATGCTCCTCCTGCGTGGCGATGTATCGCCGCAGCGCATCTATTTTCCGGCCCACCGTGAACGCCGAATAGCCATCCTGCCAATGGAACTTGCTGACTCCTATTTCGTGTCGCACCCATTCCGATGAGACCTTCTTGATCGAACAGAGCACGTCCGAGACGCAATGGGTCGGCTTCAATCCAAGCAGAAGGTGGACATGATCCGATACGCCGCCAATCTCCAATAGCACGCATCCAATCGTCCGGGCGCAGCCGCCCAGGTACGCATGCATTCGTTCGCGCAATGGCGGCTCGAGAAATGGTTCCCGATTCTTTGTGGCAAAGATGATGTGGTAACGCAAGCTCGTGAATGTGTTCGGCATCGTCAAATCCTCCCTCGGAGGCAGGACGTCGCCCGAGGGCTTCTACGAGAGGTGGAGGATTGGCGAGTAGAACGCTGGCCCGACTCGATTTGGATACAAGGCGTAGACCTTTGCTTGTCCATCCAGTGCCGCTGACGCGGCACGAACTTCGAGGAGACTCGCTTTCCAGAGGTCGCTCGCTGCGCTCGCACCTCTGGCTACCCTCGTGAGCCGCTGACGCGGCATCCGCAGTCGAAACACTCGACGCGAGGTCTCTCAGATCCTGTTGAGATCTTGCACGCGAGATCTCGCAGATCACATCGTTATTGAGCGCAGATCCCGTCGCTTTTGAGATCCTGCACGCGAGGTCGCGCAGTGCCGCGTCAGCGGCAAAAGAGGGTAGCGAGGGGTGCGAGCGCAGCGAGCAACCCCTCGAACGCATGCCTCCTCGAAGCTCGTGCCGCGTCAGCGGCACTGGACGCATCCGCCAACCAATCCAAACCGGCATCACCAAGCGGAGATCTACGCCGAGGCGCTTTGCATCTCTGCCATGGCCATTTCCAGCGCCGCGCTCTTGAGTTGCTCCATTTCGGAGAGCTGTTCGAACTGCGCCTGGCGCGATGCTGACGAGGCGATTTCGCGCTGGCTGAGGATGCAGGCCCAGATCAGGAAGACGTCTTCGAAAGCGACCCATCCGGCGTGCTCGAGGAAACGCCACCACTCGGGATTGGCGACCCCGTAGACGGACTCCGGCCAGAACATTCCTCGAAGGAAATGGTCCGCGGCAACGACGACTGTGGCGGTGATGAGCACAGTCCAATCGAGGTAAAAGGCGAGAAACGCCAGTGAACCGAAAACGTGGAAGTGCGTCTCGATCCGTCCGCCGGTCAGGTGAATGAGCAGCGCCGAGGAGAGCATCTGCGAAGCCGCGACTACGTGGCGCGTCAACGTTGTGCCCGGGCGGAAAATCGCGAGAAGGATCGGAAGGATGATGATTCCGGCTCCGCCCCCGGCTGCCACCCAGACGTGCAGATGAATCGTATGCACCTTCCCTTCCCATGAATACGGCGAGATGGTTAATGCCGCGACGATCCCGGCGATGTATTGAGCCAGAAAAAGCCAGACGAACATCCGGTCGATACGCACGCGCCGGGCTTGCAATTGCTCGTCGCGAATCTCAGCCGACCGTGCTTCCAACCCCGCGTTGTTAACGATCATGTCGCTCATCTTCTCTGCTCGCTTTCCGTGGTCGTGACGATTGCGCAGCCAAAGACTGGATGCGCACTTTGCGTGGCTTTCGCGTGCACGATATCGACGATGCCCATGCTTCCTCGATTGATGCCGGCATGTCCGCGCAGAGACGTTATGCCGCCGCTGAATCGAAGCTTGCCCTGGGCGTCATAAAGATAGGTCTGGCCGGAAGTGAAGCCGCCGAAGAGACGAGCCTCCTGACCATCAGCGTCGATAACGATCCGGGTGCGCGGGAGCTTCGCTGCCGCGTCGAGCACGCCGGTCTTCTCCCAGCCGGATTGAAACTCAGCCGGCCGGTAGACCAGCACGTACGTCTGCATCGACGCGCCTGACATCTCGATGATTCGTTCGAGCTCCTCGATGCTTGCACGGGTGCAGCCGCAGTGCGGGTGCATGAGCATGACCAGGGTCCAGCGATCGTGCGCCGGAAGGATGCGGCTCTTCGCGGGCCACGAGGCTAGCGCGGCCGCCTGGCGCCCGGGTGTCGTCTCGAAGCGGCCGATCGACCGATACATCGCTGCAACCGTCGCGGCCCAGATGCAGGTGGCAAGAACGAGAGAACTGGTAATCAAAGTGCGTCGATTCATGATTTTTTCAGAGCGTCGAACGGCGAGATCTGCTTCTGATCCTTCTCGAATTTGAGGCACTTGCCCGTGAGCAGGTTGATGCGCTCCCCGAGCGGAATGGCGTAGAAGTCGTCAGGCTTCAGTTCCGCCAAACGACCGTCCGGATACGTGACCAGCACGCGATCAAAGTTCATCGTTTCGCTGCCTCTTCATTTGTGGGGATGACGCAGTGTAGGCATGAACGTCCGTGCGCGCAACTCTCTGCAAATACGCAACTTACGTAACCACTGGCGGAGTTAAGCCTGGACATTCAGGCGTCTCGATTGCCCGCGAGAATTACGAGCTGCTGAAAGCGAATCCCCGTCACCCATCACTGCACCTGAAGAAAGCACGAGGCTACTGGTCGGTTCGAATTGGCCGTGGTTATCGCGCTCCCGGCAAGGATTTCGACGGTGGCATTCTTGGGGGCTGGACCGGCGCGCACGGCGAATACGTAAGACTTCTTTCGTCGTAGCACCTGCGCGTCTCCGCGTGAACGCTTCTCATCCGAGTACACTTTCCAAACACAGACACGATAGCGGAGCGTCCCCTATGCGAATGGTCCATCTCTCTTTCCTTGCGGTCAGCTTTGCGGCGTCAGCTCTGGTCGCCCAGGTTCCGACGATCATCAACGAGATCGATCAGCTCGAGTCGGTGCGGGATCCGAAGTGTTATGCGACAGCCAGCCGGCTCGAGGACTTTATCTACGGCACGCCGCTCGACTTCGATGCCCGTGCGGAGAAGATTGCGTTGCAGAAGCAGTTCATTCGCGACCTTTGGCTGAAGGCGAGTGCCGCGGCGGCGAGCGCGGGCAAGTCGCAGATCGATGTCGATACGTTGCGTCCCATTCTGCAGGCCGCGGTGCCGTACGTGGCCACGCCGGGCGGCGATTGGATCGTGCGTCCTGACGACGGGCAGCGCACCGAGATTTCCGCGCGCGACCGCCGGCAGTACGGAACGGTTGCCTATGCTCTGCGCGCAATTCTGGCCGTGCAGCAGGATGCGTTCATCGACGGCACGAAGATCCTTCCACTCGATGCGCCTGCCGTCGAGTTGTTCAAGGAGTCGATCGATCTCGTTACGCTCGCCGCGCTCCAGCACGCCGATCACGCCACGCGCGCCACGAATCACGAACGACTCGGCGCCAAAGAGTTGAAGACCGCATGGGCGGTTGTCGCCGGCCACGCGACAGTCGCTCCCGAGGCCAAACCAACAAGCGTCGCCAGTGCGATGCAGCCGCAGAAGTTCGCCACCATCAATGCCATCGTCGCCGAAAAGCTCGCCGCGTTCGAAAAGTACAACGACCTCTCGCAGGCCGTTTTTCTGCGCAACGTGCAGGTTTACATGTCGCGGCACATGTGGCCGACCGATCCTGCCGAGGGGAAGGCGTTCAAGGATCAATTCACGGAGACGATGATCGCCTGGACCGGCGACGTCATGCTCGAAGCGGAGAAGCGCGCGAAAAAGCGTGGGCACTCGTTGATCCGCGTCGACGACGTTCACGATGCCGTTCAGTTGTACGAGCCGCACGTGCTCAACGAGTACGAAGACTGCATCTACTTCCCGCGGCTGCCGAAGAAGGAGCAGATCGTCATCGAGGCATATGACCTCGACGCCTTCCGCGATCCTGGCCTGCACTGGTTCTACCTCAAAGAAGTTCTGAGCGATCCTAACTACAAAGGCTCGCTCGAGCCCGACCCGTTTGCCGCGGAGTTGCTGACCGAGGGTGGCGCGCAGATGGGAACGCTCATCTTGCGCGTGGCGGGGAAAATCGCAACGGCGGAAGGGAAAGACCGGCTCGATCGCACGCACCTCACGCGCGGCGTCGCCGAGATTCAGCGGTTAATCGACAAGAACGCGTCGATGCCGCCGGAGAAGAAGACCGCGGTCACGATCGCCTCGGCATCAACGCCGCCAGCGAAAAACGGCGGCAAGTACTTCACGGACATCACCGCATCGAGCGGCATCAACTTCGAGCATCGCATGTCGGACTGGCTGGCGCGCCTCATCCGCAGCTACACCGTCAAAGAAGGCGACAAGCTCGTGCTCGCGGTGCCGCCTGCGTTCGGCGGATCGGGCATCGCCGCAGAGGACATTGATAATGATGGCGACATCGACGTGCTCGTATTGAGCGGATCGGGCAACGCGCTCTATCTCAACGATGGCAAAGGCCACTTCAGCGATGTCACGGAGTCGGCGGGCTTGGCCTGGAAACGCGCTGACGGGCGTCCGGGCGAGCCGCGCCAGGCGATCATCGCCGACTTCGACAACGACGGTCTCGAAGACATTTTCATCACCTACGTCGATGACGATCACCGCCTCTACAAGAACCTCGGCCACGCAAAATTCGAGGACGTCACCGCGAAGTGCAACCTCGGCGGCAAAGGTCTCGTCGGCGGACCGGCCACTGCGTTCGATTACGACAAAGACGGCCTACTCGATCTCTACATCGGCTACTTCGGCGATTACATTCACGGCGAGCTGCCGGCGTTCGCGCGGCGCAACACAAACGCGCTTCCCGACAAGCTCTTTCACAACAAGGGCAACTTCGTCTTCGAGGATGTCAGCGCCGGCAGCGGCGTCGAGAATCCAGGCTGGGCGCAGGCGGTCGGCCATCTCGACTTCGACGGCGATGGGTGGGAAGACCTGATCTGCGGGAACGACTTCGGTAGCAACTCCTGGTATCGCAACCTCGGCGGAACAGGCAAGTTCGAGGATGTGTCGTCGAAACTCGGTACCGACAAGCCGAGCTACACGATGAACATCGGTATCGCCGATCTGAACCGCGACGGCTATCCCGACGTCTACATCTCGAACATCGTGACGATGAACAAGGACGAGAAATACGTCCTCCCCGATGCGAAGACGCGCCTGAAACTCAATCCGCAAAAAATGGCCAGCATGCGCGTAGTCGAGGCGAACGATCTCTGGGAGTCGGCGGCGGAAAAAGGGAAGCTGAATTCATACGTGCAATCGACCGCCATCGGCCGCGGCTACAAATCGACCGGCTGGTCGTGGGGCGCGGACTTTTTCGACTTCGACAACGACGGCGATGACGATCTCTATCTCGTCAACGGCATGAACGAGTACGCGGTCTACTCCAGCGTCAATCCGTATTTCACCGACGCAAGCGGCACGCAACGGCAGACCGTCGTGCCGGTCGCGGAGAAAGAATCGCCGGTGTTCTTCGTCAACCGCAACGGCATGCTGATCGAGGACTCGTCGCAGAGCGGCGCCGATCCCCTCGGCAACGCGCGCGCCGTCGCCCAATTCGATCTCGACGGCGACGGCGATCTCGACATGATGGTCAACAACTTCAACGGCCCGGCGATGCTCTATCGCAACAACTCTGAAGCGAACGGCAATCACTGGATCAAGATCCGCCTGACCGGCGATCCATCGAAAGGCGTGACTCGCGACGCCATCGGCGCCAAGATCATCGTCGACACCGCGCACCAGAAAGGCATGTGGCGCGAAGTCTTCAGCACGATCGGCTACCTGACATCGAATCCGAAAGAACAGCACGCCGGCCTCGGCACCGACAAGCACGCCGACGTGACCGTGATCTGGCCCAGCGGCGAGCGACAGACGTTCAAGGGACTGGCCGCCGATAAAAGCTATCGGATCGTGCAAGGTACGGGTTTGGTGAAGTGAGTTAATTTGAAAGAGCCGGTCACCACAGAGGCACAAAGAGCACAGAGAATTCTCCGTGTTCTCTGTGTCTCTGTGGTTACCTTTGTTTCGGCGATTACTGGGGCAAACGCTTCGCCGCCGCCAAAACACACCAACCGTCTCGCGCACGAAACCTCGCGCTATCTCTTGCAGCACGCCACCAATCCCGTCGATTGGTATCCGTGGGGTGATGCTGCGCTGAAGGCTGCGCGCGCACAGAACAAGCTGATCTTCCTTTCGATCGGCTATTCGACCTGCCATTGGTGTCACGTGATGGAGGCCGAATCGTTCTCGAACGACGCGATCGGCGCGGCGATGAACGAGCACTTCATCGCCATCAAAGTCGATCGCGAGGAACGGCCGGACATCGACAGCGCGTACATGAATGTCGCGCGGAAGCTGATGTCTGATCCGGGCTGGCCGCTGAATGTGATTCTCACGCCGGACGGCAAGCCGTTCTTTGCCGCGTCGTACATCCCGAGGGATCGGTTGCAGGCGCTGATCGAGAGATTGGGAACGTCGTGGAAGGAGCATCCCGAGCAGATTGCATCGACAGCGGCGATGGTCATGCAGTCGCTCGCGCCGGAAGCTGCGGAGAACGATCGCGCGCCCGATGCGGCGATGCTGAAGACCGCGTATCAACAGCTTGCAGACCGCTTCGACGCCGTCAACGGAGGCTTCCTTCCCGCGCCGAAAGTCCCGGCCGCGCATCAGCTCATGTTTCTGCTGCGCTACTGGCGGCGCAGCGGCGACAAGCACGCGCTGGAGATGGTGGAGGCGACGTTGCGCGCGATGCGACGCGGCGCGATCTGGGACAAGGAGCGATCCGGATTTCATCGCTACGCGGTCGATGCCGCGTGGCGCGAGCCGCACTACGAGAAGATGCTTTGCGATCAGGCCATGCTGGCCATGGCCTATCTCGAAGCGTATCAGGCTACGCAGAAGCAGGAGTACGCGATCACGGCGCGCGAGATCTTCACGTATGTTCTGCGCGATCTGCGCGCGCCAAGCGGCGCGTTCTACAGCGCCAGTGATTCCGATGAGCGCGGCGTCCGCGACGAAAAAATCCTCACCGACTGGAACGGATTGATGATCGCCGCGCTGGCTTCGGGCGCGGCGATCCTCGACGACGAGACGTACGCAATCGCCGCCAAGCGCGCTGCCGGAGTCGTGCTCGCAGGCGAGCGCTTGCAACACCAGCGCGGCCATCCCGCCTATCTCGATGATTACGCCTTCGCCATCTGGGGTCTGCTCAACCTCTACGAAACGACGTTCGATGCGCACTACCTCGAGCACGCCATCGCGCTGGAGCGCGAATCACTGAGCCGCTTTCGTGATGCCGATGGCCGCTTCTACATGACCGCGAACGAGGCCGAAACGCTGCTCGTCCGCCCCCGCGAAACCAGCGATGAATCGCTGCCGTCAGGCAACTCGGTGCAGCTCATGAACCTCGTGCGCATCGCCCGCATCACCGGAGATCCGCTCTTCGACAAAGCAGCGAACGACCTCTTGCGCACGAGCGCGGGCGAGGCCGGCGTGATCCCCTCCGCATCCGCGCACCTCATGAGCGCCGTCGATTTCCTCATCGACCCGTCATTCGAGATCGTGCTGGCCGGAAATGACGTTCATCCGCTGCAGCGCACCGTCTTCACCCCTTTCGTCCCAAACAAAGTCGTCCTCCGATCGGGACCCGACATCGCCCGCATCGCACCATTCACGAAATTGCAGAAGGCCATTCGCGGAAAAGCGACGGCATACGTTTGCACGAATCAGCAATGCAAATTGCCAACGAACGATGCGGCGAAGGTGGCGGAGTTACTCGCCGCCTCTCACGACTGACGTGTCGTACGCTGGAAGCCGGCGGCAGTGGCGAAAACCCTGAAGAAGGCTTGTCCAACCAACGGGCCGCGCCGTGCGCGGTGGCGGAGAGAGAGGGATTCGAACCCTCGGTAGAGCTTTAGGCCCTACGACGGTTTAGCAAACCGTTGGTTTCAGCCACTCACCCATCTCTCCGTGGCTCAACCGATGGTGCCAAATGCACGCAGCAGAATGCGGATTGAGGGGGGTCAATTCCCCTGACGCGAATTCTATCGAATGGGGAGTGGGGTGTCGGGTGTCGGGAGTGGGAGACAGGCCGGCTCACATCCCGAAAAACTCTCCAAGAACTCTCCCACACCCCACTCCCCACTCCCGACACCAAACCAGTTATTGCGGAGCTCACTGGCATAGATCGTGAAGCCTGATTAGCTCGCTACGCAAGCAAGTAGTGCGCAGTTCACGCTGTACTACTCATCCCCAAAGGAGACACTTCATGGCAAACACAAGCAAGCGCGGTTTCGCGTCGATGGACATGTCCAAGCAGCGCGAGATTGCCAGCAAGGGCGGACGAGCCGCTCACGCGAAAGGCACGGCACACGAATTTACTTCTGACGAGGCACGCCTCGCCGGGCGGAAGGGTGGGGAAGCGGTCAGCCGCGATCGCGCCCACATGTCCGCGATCGGCCGCGAGGGCGGTCACAGCCGCGGACGGACGCGCCAGCCGCTGCCGGGTGACAACGCCAGCGTCAGCACGAACACCAGCTCGGGAAGCGGCATCGACACCGAGCGCCAGAACTACATCAGCCACGCCAGCGACCGCGAAAGCTTCGGAGAGTCGGAGCGGAAACCGCAGCGCCAGGAAAACAACAACGAGATCCGTTCCGACAACAACGCCGGCCGCGGAACGCTGTAACTCCTCTTCTTTCGGGACCGCCGTTTCCACTCGGAGCGGCGGTCCTTTTCTTTCTTCGCAGGCGAGTCACGACCAGTAAGGGGCGTTTCGCCCGTGCTAGCATCCCGGTCAGTGCGGTCATGACCCAGGACCCCTACTCGACCGTCTTCGCGAACGTCTCCGCCCTCGATGAAGCGGTCCGGTTGGCGATGGTTGATCTTTACCTCGCCAACTACGACGGCACATCCGAAGCGCTCTTCCTCAGCGATCTCGAAAAAAAGGACGAAGCCCTTCTCGTCTACTCCGGAGAGCAGCTCGTCGGCTTCACGACGCTCATGGTGTACGAGCGTGAATGGCGATCCCAGCCAATCCGCGTCGTCTACTCCGGCGACACCGTCGTCGATCGCGCGCATTGGGGACAGCAGGCGCTCGCCTTCGATTGGATCGGGCGGATGGGCGGCATCAAACGCGAGCGTCCCGATCTCCCGCTGTACTGGTTTCTGCTCGTCAAAGGGCATCGCACGTATCGTTATCTGCCGCTCTTCGGCAAATCGTTTCACCCGCATTGGAGCGCCGACCGCAGCGACCTCAAGCCGCTGGCCGACGCGCTGGCGACGGAGATGTTCCCGGACGATTACAACCCCGCCACCGGCGTCGTCGAGTTTCGCCGCTCGCGCGGTCACCTGAAGGCCGACATCGCGCTTCCCGCGCCGTCGGATCTCGAGCGGCAGGAGGTGAGTTTTTTTCTGCAGCGGAATCCGGGATTCCAGCGCGGCCACGAGCTGGTATGCGTCTGCGAGATGGAACTGCACAACATGAAGCCGCTGACGCTGAAGCTGTTCGAGAAAGCGCGTAATGGGTGAGGGCGCGGGTGTCGGGTGTGGGGAGTCGGGGGTCGGGGGTGGGAGAGAAAAACCGATCGCTCTCGCCGCTGCGCCCGCTCCGACACCCGACGCCCGACGCCCAACTTCCGCGTCCGCTCCCACCCCCCACGCCCCACACCCCACTTCCTGGCTGTCACCGATCCTCGCCCGCAACCCCGGCACCTCATACCTTCACAGCTTCGGCTCGCCTTTAACGCTCGAAGCGTTCCGCGACAACGTTCCCGTCACGAGCTACGAGGATCTTCTTCCATGGCTCGATCGCATTCGCAACGGCGAGCCGGATGTGCTCTTCGCGGGACGGCCGGTAGCGTTCGAGCGTACTGGCGGCAGTACCGGCGGCATGAAGCTCATCCCGTACTCGGCCGAAGGCTTGCGCGATTTTCAGCGCTCGCTCTTTCCGTGGCTAGAACTGGTCGTGAAGACATATGCGATCACCGGCCGCGCGTACTTTTCGATCAGCCCGGCGACACGTCCACCGGAATCGATCGGCGGCATTCCGCTTGGCCTCCCCGATGGCGCCTACCTCGGCGATGCCGGAGCGGCCCTCGTCGCCCGAATGACTGCCGTCCCGTTCGATGTAGCGGCGATCACCGATGTCGATCGATGGCGCGAAGAAACGCTTCGCCAACTCGCCGCGGCGCGCGATCTCGAGCTCATCTCGGTCTGGAGCCCGACGTTCCTGCTCACGCTTCTCGATCACCTCGGCGATCCGCAGAAACTCTGGCCGCGGCTGAAAGTCGTGAGCTGCTGGGCGGATGCGACATCGAAACCGTTCGCCGAGGAGCTGGCGAGAAGGCTGCCGCAAGCAAGGCTGCAACCGAAAGGATTGCTATCGACCGAATGCGTCGTCACTGTCCCCGATGAACACGACCGGCCCGTCATGACGCAGCATGGATTCTTCGAGTTCGCGCGCGATGGCCAACTGTTTCTTTCGAACGAGCTGATCGTCGGTGACATTTACGAAGTCATCGCCACGACCGCCAGCGGTCTCTATCGCTATCGCACATCCGACCTCGTTCGTTGCGACGGCCTCGCCGCGTCGGGATGCCCAATCCTCACGTTCACTGGCCGCGGCGGACTCGTCTCCGATCTCGCCGGCGAAAAACTCACCGAGCCCTTCGTCGCCGATTGCCTCGATGGCATTCCGGGATTTCGCCTGCTCGTGCCCGATGCTCAACGCATCGGCTACGACCTCATCGCAGAAACGGATGCCGCAATCAGCATCGATGACATCGAGCAACGCCTCCGCCGCAACCCGCAATACACCTACGCCCGCCGCCTCGGCCAGTTGCAGCCGCTGCGTCTTATCCGCGTCGCGAACCTGTTCGAGCGCTACACTGATGTGCAAATCAAGTTCGGCGTGCGGCTCGGCGATGTGAAGCCGGCGGTATTGCGGAACGAGCGCGACTGGCTCGGCCGCCTTGGATGCCACTCATGAAAATCGCGCTCATCTCTCCGAAAGGGCCGCTCTACCGCCACCGCGGCGGTATTTTCAAACGCTCGCTGCGCTACCAGCCGCTGACGTTGACGACTCTCGCCGCGCTGGTGCCGCCGGAGATCGGCGCGCAGATCACGCTCTACGACGAAGGAATTCAGGACGTGCCGCTGAATCTCGACGCCGACCTCATTGGCATGACGGTCATCACCGGTACCGCCAAACGTTCGTACGAGCTCGCCCGCGCATTTCGCGCGCAAGGCAAAACGGTTGTTCTCGGCGGCCCGCACGTCACGCTGCTTCCCGACGAAGCGGCGATGCACGCCGACGCCATCGCCGTCGGTTACGCCGAGGACACATGGCCCGAATTGCTTCGCGATTTCGCGCGCGGCGCGTTGAGACGCGAATATCGGATGGCGCCCAACTTCTCGCTCGATCGTCCCGGCATGCCGTTCGCGCGTCGCGATCTTTTCAATCCCCGCCATTTCCTCACGCAGGCTGTCTTCGAAGCGACGCGCGCGTGCGGTCACGATTGCGAATTCTGCATCGTGCCCACCGCCTGGGGCAGCCGTCAGTTTCAGAAGCCGGTCTCATGGATCGTCGAAGACATCCGCCGCGTCGGGCAGAAACAAATTCTCTTCATCGACCTCAATCTCGTCGCCGATCTGGCCTATGCGCGCGAGCTTTTCACCGCACTGATTCCCTTGAAGGTTCGCTGGTTTGGACTGTCTACGGTGCTCATCGCTCACGATCCTGAGCTCATGGAATTGATGGCCCGCTCCGGCTGCCGCGGTCTCCTCCTCGGCTTCGAGTCAGTCATGCCGGACAGCCTCGGCGACGCAAACAAACGTTTCAATGGCTCCGTCGATTACAAGGCGTTGATCGCTGACCTGCACAATCTGCACATCGCCATTCAGGGCTGCTTCGTCTTCGGACTCGATCACGATCCGAGCGATGTTTTCGATCTCACCGCCGATTTCGCGATCGACAACGGCATCGACCTGCCACGCTTCGCAATCCTGACGCCATTCCCGGGAACGCCGCTGCATCAGCGTCTCGCGGCCGAAAATCGCATTCTTACGCGCGATTGGGAGTTGTACGACGGACAGCACGTCGTCTTCCAGCCGCGGACGATGACGCCACAAGAGCTTTCCGCCGGCCACGAGCGCGCCTGGAAAAAGGTCTATCGCTACAACGCCATCGCCCGCCGCCTCTGGAAGGCGCGCGCCTTCGAGCCGCTCGGTCTCGCCGCAAACCTCGGCTACCGTTTTTACGCACATCACCTGCAGCGCTTCTACAACTGCGACTGGCACCTATCGGCGATGCCTTCACTGAGCAAGGCCGTATGAAGCTGACGTTCGTTCATCCGGCGGTCGGCCATCGCGCCGGTGAGAGCTACGTGCGCACGTGGCAAATGGAATCGCTGCCGATCGCCGTGCTCGCGGGACTTACGCCGCCGGACATTGAGACGTCGTTCTATGACGATCGCATGGAGACGATCGATTACGACGCGCCCACAGACGCTGTCGCAATTCCGATTGAAACCTATACCGCCGCCCGCGCTTACCAGATTGCCAGCGAGTATCGTAGCCGGGGAGTACCGGTTGTCATGGGAGGGTTTCATGCGACGCTGGTACCCGATGAAGTGGCGCGTTTCGCAGATGCTGTTGTGACCGGAGAGGCCGAGGGCGCTTGGCCGCGAGTGATCGACGATTTGAGACACGGCACTCTGCAGCATCGCTATCACGGCGCG
>DATAMS010000368.1:0-3683 GCA_036260495.1 Thermoanaerobaculia bacterium | reverse complement strand
TCGACCACAACAGCGGTAAGAAACCAACGCCGCGCGCAAGAAAAGTCGTCGAGTCAGGGTGACGTTGCATGTCTAATACGATTGCGTACTCATGCAGTCTTCATCTGACACGGCCGGGCGTGGTGAGGCACGGAACAGTCTAAGCACGAGTGTGCGCGAATTCAATCGACGTGAAGCCGGGGTTCACGATGTTCCACCGAACGCCATCGTCGGAGGCGTGCCCGCGCGCATCATCGGCGAGCGAAGCAACGACTTGGAATCATGACCTCTGCGGACGCAAAAGAGTTTTATAACCGAATCGACCCGGCTCGATGGGGGCGCGAGCTGACGCCCGAATCGTGGACCGTGACCCGCCAATGGCTCGACAACGCCGTTTTCAATCGGGAAGGTCCGCTGCTGGAGCTGGGATGCGGACGCGGCGCGCTGCCCGGCGTCGCTCCGCGATACATCGGTCTCGATCTCTCGTTTCCGGCTCTGGTGGCGGTGGATCAGCCCTTCCCGCGCATCGCCGCCGATATGGAGCAACTACCGGTCCGCTCCAGCGGCATCGAGCTGGTGGTTTCATTCGCGGCGATCGAGCACGTGCCGCACCCGGAGCGCGTGCTCGAGGAGATCACCCGCATCCTCCGACCCGGCGGGGTGGCACTTCTCGCTCCTGCCTGGCATTGCCGGCCGTGGGCGGCCGAGGGTCTGGAGTTTCGCGGGTACGACGAGCTGACGTTCACGCAGCGGATGCGCAAGCGCCTCATTCCGTTTCGCAACGCGGTGTTATGGCGAGCGTTGTTCGAGGCTCCCCGCCGTCTGATTCGTGAGTTGGGCGCCTTGCGCCGGCGGCCGATGGCGTTCGGATACCAGAGGCTCACTCCCAATCTGAACACGTATGTCGGAACCGATTGCGACGCATTCACGAGCATGGATCCGCACGCGGCGATTCTGTTTTTCGCGTCTCGTGGCTGGGAGGTACTAAGCCATCGCGGAGTCTGGCAGCGTCTCGCCTCCAGGGCAGAGCCGGTCGTGGTCAGGAAACCGAAGTGACCGAGCCGGCGTCCTGACCGCTGTTTCGTGCGCCGCCAGCCAGCCGTCACGGAGTCCTTCGTGCGAAGATCGTGACCGATGTTCCGCCTGGCGATCCTCGCTTCTCATGTGATCCAGTATCAGGATCCGTTCTTCCGCCTTCTGGCCTCCGATCCAGAGATCGATCTCACAGTCATCTACTGCTCGCTCCAGGGAGCGCAGCCGTACCGCGATGAGGATATGAAGACGACTTTGAGCTGGGACCTGGAGATGCTGCAAGGCTACCGATGGCGGGCGCTTCGCAACTTCGGACGCGGCAGCGGCTACTGGCGCCTGGTCAATCCCGGCGTGATGCCCGCGATCTGGCGGGGCCGCTACGACGCCGTACTGTTCATGCTCGGCTGGGGCACGATCACCTCGCTGCTGGCAGTCGCCGCGTGCCGTGCCGCACGCATTCCGATTGCCATGTTCGGCGACAGCAGCTTCGTGCCGCCGGAGGACTCGGCGATGCGGAGGCTTCGCGCCGGCTTCTTCCGCGGACTCTTCCGCATGACCGATGCCTTCATGATCTCGGGCACGTTCAACGCCGCCTACTACCGCCATTACGGCGCCGAACCGCGACGATTCTTCGATCTGCCCTGGGCCATCGACAATGAACGCTTCGCCGATGCCGCGCGGTTCGCACCCGGTGAACGCGAAGCGCTGCGGGCCCGTTACCGCATCGCGCCGGAGAGCGTCGTCTTTCTCTTCTCTGGCAAGCTAATCCCGCGTAAAGATCCAATCTCACTCGTGCGCGCATTCGAGCAGATGCAGCACCGCGACCGCGCCGCCCTCGTTTACATGGGCGAGGGTGAGCTGCGGCCGGAGTTGGAGATGTACATTCGCACGCACGATCTGAGAAACGTTCATCTCATCGGCTTCGTGAATCAGAACGAGATCCCGAAGCACTACGCCATGGCCGATGCTTTCGTCCTGCCCTCGCTCGACGATCCGCGCGGTACCGTCATCAACGAGGCCATGGCCTGCGGTCTGCCTGTCGTGATCACGGACCGTTGCGGCCCCGCCGGCGACATCGTCCGTCACGGCGTCAACGGCTTCGTCTTCAGACCCGGAGACGTCAACGCACTGGCAGCCGGTCTCGATCTCCTCGCATCCGATGACTCGCTACGGCGGCGGATGAGTGAACGCTCGCACGAAATCATTTCCGAGTGGAACTACGCGCGTGGCGTCGAGGGAGTGAAGGCGATGCTGCGGTGGCTCCGCGCAGGTGGACGGGCATGATCACCGTCGTCATCCCGACCTACAACCGCGGGGCGATCGTCGTGGAAACGCTGCGGCGGCTCTTCGCGCTGACGCCACCGGCGGACGCCATCATCGTCGTCGACCAGAGTCCGGAAGCGAACCCTGAGCTGGCGCGCTGGCAAAGCGAGGGGAAGATTCGCTACGTCCGCCTCGACGCACCCTCGATTCCTCACGCCATGAACGTGGCGCTGCAGGAAGCGCCGACGCCGCTCGTCCTTTTTCTGGACGACGATATCGAACCGTCGCCAACGCTGATCGCCGCGCACACGGAAGCGCACCGCGATCATGACGCGACGGCGGTGGTCGGGCAGATCCTGCAGCCAGGTGAGGTGCCAACGCACATCGAGCAGCCGGCGGATGATCTCGAGTTTCGCTTTCATTCCGATCGTGGGCGATTCCTCAGAAACGTCATGGCCGGCAATCTCTCGGTGGACCGCGAGCGTGCTCTGGCCGTCGGCGGCTTCGATGAGAACTTCATCGGCGCCGCGTACCGCTTCGAGACCGAGTTTGCCATTCGCCTGGCTGCCGCGGGTGGCACGATCTGGTTCGAGCCGCGCGCTTCCATTCATCATCTGAAGCTCGCCACCGGCGGTCTGCGCTCGTTCGGCGACCATCGCTCCACGACCTCACCCGTCCATTCTGCCGGCGATTATTACTTCGCCATCCTCCATCGCCCCCCGCTCTGGCGTTACGCCCTGACCCGCATTCGCCGCAACGTCGTAACCCGCTATCACCTCCGCCATCCCTGGGCCATCCCCACGAAGCTCGTCGGGGAGTTGCGCGGACTGCTGCTCGCGCGAAGGCTGGCGCGTCGCGGGCAGAGGTTGCTGACTTAGGCCGCATTTCTCACACTTGCCGTGGAATCCCCGGCACCGCGCTCCCAATCGAGCGCCTTCTCCCCCACGCTTCTCAGTGGGGGAGAAGGTGGCCGAAGGCCGGATGAGGGGGCGTTGGACTGTCGCGTCAACGTGCACAAACACCGGGCAGCGATGCCATTCCAATCGCGTCACCCTCGCAAAGAGCGTATTTGTCCATTTTGCAACGCCCCCCTCATCCGGCTTCGCCACCTTCTCCCCCCGCAAAAAGCGCGGGGGGAGAAGGCGCTCGATTGGAGAGAGCTGCGGATAAGGAGTGTGAGAAATGCGAGTTAGACCGCCTCGCCGGAGCGCATCGAAATGCTGCACGATGGCCCAGCGTTCACGAAGCCGGCTCATGATCACCATCATCTTCGCCGCAATTCTCATGCTGTCGATCACCGTCGCGATGACCGATTGGCGGCGCGGCTGGTTGCTGGCGGTCCTCTGCGGCATTTTGCAGGATCCGGCGCGCAAGCTCACCCCCGGCACTCCTGTGGTCATGACGCTGAG
>DATAMS010000367.1:0-2900 GCA_036260495.1 Thermoanaerobaculia bacterium | reverse complement strand
ACCCCACGCCCAACGCCCCACACCCCGAAAATCAGAACAACTTCAAGAACACCACATCCGCCACGAATCCCTTCTGCGCGTTACGGCCGATTGTCTTGCCGATGTCGAGGCGTAGCAGCGTTCCGTAGGGACCAACCGTCTGGCCGGCGATGCCCAAGCCCTGAAACGGCTCGCGCTGGTAGCCGGCGAGTTTGTTGTCGATCAGGCCGTGGTCGTAGAACGCTTCCAGGCGGAACTGATCGGAGAAGACGAAGCCGTACGAAAGGTGGCCGAGGATGGCGCGGTCGGCGAGGACGGAGCCGGATTTGATGCCGTGAATCCGTTGCGCGCCGAAGAAGCCGAAGCCGTATTGCGAGAAACGATCGAGGCGCGAGCCGCCCATGTAATCGACTTCCACGCCGATGCGCTGAAACTTCGGCAGGTAGAAACTCTTGGCGATCGAGCCGCCGAAGTCCATGAACGTCTTGTCCTTCGGATCGAACTCGGCCAGGTTGCCCCACGGCTTCCACGTCGTTCGCTTGTTGTAATCGAAGAAGCCAGTGACGGTGGCGCCCCAGCGCGCGTACTGCCCATCGATCGACGGCGAGATGACGAACGTGTCGGACGGCACGATGAACGTTGACGCCGTATTCTCGCTGCGCATGTACGTATCGTGCTCGACGGTCAGCGAGACGTCGACCTTGCCGAACTGCAGGAACGGATGCCCGGCCCGGACGGAGATGCGCGTGGGCAGTGCTTTCACTTCTTCGCCGAGCTGCTCGACGCCGTTGCGATAGAGCGATTGCGTCGAAGGAAGGGCGATCGCAAAAAGATCGGCGCCGACGTTCGTCTGCGTGTTGGCGACGTTCGGATTCGTGGCATTGGCGACGAGCACGACACCCGCGAAGAAGACGTTGGTCTGGATGCCGGTGTGCTTGAAATCAAAGTTGAAGTAGTCGATGCCGCCGAGCGGGACGACCGGATATTGCAGGCCGGAATCGTGATGAATGCCGCCGAGGAGGAAGACGCGCGACGAATCGAAGCCTTCTTTGACGACGCGCTCGCCGGTCGGTGTGCGCTCGAGATAACGCAGTCCCCCCTTCGTCTCGCGCACCATCCGCGCGTCGGATTTTTCCGCCTCCGCGAGGTGCGTGTCGTAATCGGCAGGATCGATGCGGAAATCGGTGAAGTCGGTCTCGCGCAAAACGACGGTGCCGTGTCCGGCCGCGGAGACGACCTGCTGCGCGGTGACGATTTTCGGCAGCCAGAGAATCTCGCGCGGATCGGTCTTGGCGACGTCCGCGGCGGTGAGCGGCGCGTGCGTCGTGCGCGCGAACGGTTCGAAATCGACGCGCTCGTCGTTCGAAAGAATCTCGCCCGTGAGATTGAGCTGCACCATCGACAGGCGAATGCGCGCCCACGTTCGGGTGTCGATCCAGACTGTGCCGCGATAGAGCGGCAGAGTCGCCGCTGCTCTCGCAGGCGGCTCGAAGCGCACTTCGTAGGTGTGGTAGCCGAGGAGATCGGTCTCGCGAACGAGCTCGTAGCGGTATTCGTTGGTGAGATGGATGTCGAGCGGAAGCTGCGTCACCTTCTCGGGCTGGATCAGCGGCAGTTCGGGAATCTTGCCGTACTTCCACTTCACGCCGTTGAGGTAAAAGTCCTGCCACACCCAGTCGGCTCGACCGTTTGGATCCGAAAAGTAGTCGCCGGAGATCGTCGCTTCGATCGCATCGCCGCCGGTCATCGTGAAGCGAAGTTTGGTGGCGTCGCGCGCGACGTAGCGCGGCTGGATCGACTCCTGATACGACTTGTACGTTTGATGATTGCGGATGATCTCTTCGACCGGGATGGTGCGTTGGCCGGTGATGTTGAGCGCTTCCTTCGTGACGTTCGCGCGCGGCACTTCGTTGTGCTCGACCGTGAAGACGAACGGCTTCGTCACGGGCGGCATGCCCATGAGAAAACGGCCGCCTTTGGTACCGACGTCGGTCACGTCTTTGTCGCCCGAGGCATCGTAACGGCGGGGAAGTTTGTAGTCGTCGCCGGCGAGCGAAACGATCGTGGACGCCGAGGCATCGCCCTTCGGAACGATGATCGTGCGCAGATCTTCGCCGCGCACGAACGCCAGCGCCGGCTCGTCGATCTTGTTGCCTTTGGAGTCGAGCAGGTCGATTTTGGCGGTGGAGTCGTAGGCGTAATCACCGATGAGCGCGCGGTCGAAACTGGCCGCCGCGGCGAGGAGATCAGCGGTCGCGGGCGCGCTCGTGTAGGCCCGCGTGGCGCCATCGGCAAACGCGCGAGCAACGTCGAAGAATACGTTCGGCGATTGCGGCGAAACGACGGCCCAGATCTTCTTCGCGGGATCTTTTTCGAGGACCCACGCGGCGGTCGATTTCACGTTTGCGGCATCGGTGAGGAGCACGTCAACGTACGACTGCGCGCCGGTGCCGGCGAGCATGGCGAGGTTGTCGAGAGTCGGGGGTCGGGTGTCGGAGCTGGAACTTGTCGTCGTGGCCGGTGTTGCTCCGACCCCCAACGCCCGGCTCCCGACGACCTCAAAAACGATCCGCGATGCCGCATTCTGACCCTGCGCGGTGACGGCGAGCCGTTTGATGGCGTAGCCGGAGACGGCTGGCGTCACGTTGTCGACTGCGATGCCGATCGCTTCGAATGGTCCGTGCGTCCGTGCCCAGTCGACGATGGCCTGCGTGTGCGTTTCGACGTCGGCCATCGGATCTTTGTCGGCAGCGACCGCATATCCGATGACGACGGTCATCTTCGCGCGCACGGCCGGAGACATGGCGTCGAGCGCACTGCCCGCCGTTGCGAAGTCATCCTGGCGGATGCGAACGAGCAGCGGCACCGGCGCGGCAGGGACAATCGTGAGGTCCGAAACGACACCGGCGCAAAGAGCGCAT
>DATAMS010000344.1:0-2384 GCA_036260495.1 Thermoanaerobaculia bacterium | reverse complement strand
AAGACACCGCGGAGGTACTGATTGCAACTTCTGCTGAGGACCGCGCTGGATTTCCCTTGATGTACAGTGCGATTGCAAAGCACAATACGGTGAGGGTCACCGATATTCATTTGACCGAGCCGTACTTCAAGTTTACTGATCCGGCAGGACAGAACATCAATGTCGCTACGGTTGAACCGGGCATTGAGGATATTCCATCTGACGCAATCGAAAAGCACGTTCCCATCGATTTAACGTTTCGATTTCCGCCTCTCCCTCCCGTAAATGGCTTTAACGTGTTTGGTTCGGTCAAAAGCCTTCGGCTTTCGGATGCACGCGGGCAACTCTGGATGCGGTCTCAACTAATCGAGTTACCCGCGCCTGCGGATGTCGAGATTTCAGGCATTGAACACTTTGAAGCTGCGGGCGGAGTGATGACGCTTCCTCTAGAGGCTCACGATCACGGAGCAACCTTAGATTTCAAATCGTCAGCCACTGTGATAGTGAACGGCGACACGCGCAGCACGGTAGCGGAGAAATACGGCATCAAACCTACGATCGAGGTGTTCGTAATGTTCGCGACGGCTGCGCAGATGGTGGCGGCGTTCATTTCATTCTTGAGGTATCGTCGGGCGAAGTAAAGTACTCTGCGCCGTGCTGTCGGAGACTTTCAAAATGGGACTTTCAAAATGGGGTCAGGTCTACTTTTGAAAGCGCCCATCGGCATCAAGAAGACGAAAACAGGTGGTCACTTTCAAAAGTAGACCTGACCCCATTTTGAAAGTTCGCAACCTACGTTCGCTTCACAACCACGATCGTCGTGTCGTCCGCCGGCGTTGCCGGCCCCGCGTGGTTGCGCCAGTCTTCGAGGATTGCGGTGAGGATCGCGGAGGCCGGGCGGCGGGAGACTTTGCCTAGGATTTCGCGGAGGCGGTCGAAGCCGTAGGGGCGGGCGTGGGTGTCGTGAGCTTCGAAGAGGCCGTCGGAGAAGAGGACGATGGTGGTGCCGGTGGGGATTGATAGCGGCGTGTCGGCGTATTCGCGTGAGGGGCCGAGTCCGAGGGGGAGCGATGGGAGATCGAGCTCGCGCACTTCGGTGTTGCGAACGATCCACGGATAGGGGTGTCCGGCGTTACTGACAAGGGCTTCGCCGGTGATGGGATCGAGGCGGAGAAGGGCCAGCGACGTGAATGTTCTTGGCGAACCGATCTCGCGCAGGACGAGGTCGAGGCGTTGCAGGACCATCGCCGGTGTTCGTTCGGCTTCGACCAGACTGGCCAGGCCGGCCTTCGTCATCGCCTGGGCGATGGCGCACGAGTAGCCGTGGCCGGAGACGTCGCCCGCGGCGATCCAGAGCCGGCCGGCGGAGTCGCGCACGAAGTCGTAGAGATCGCCGCCCGCTTCGCTGGCCAGGATCGAGCGGGCCACGATCTCGTAGCCATCGATCTGCGGCATCTCTTTCGGCAGAAGGCCGAGCTGCATGCGCGCGAGCAGATCCATCTCGTACTTCAGGCGGTTCTCTTCCTCGACGCGGCGCGCGAAATCGGGAAGAGGAATCGGCCCTTCTTCGGCTGCATCGTCGCGGCGGATGCCGAGGAGGCCGAGCGGGACGGGGGCGATGGCGACGACGAGGAGCAGCACCGACGCCAACGGCATCCAGTAGAAATGAAACAGCGAATAGAGCGCGGCGGGAAGAACGGCGGACATCAGCGCCGCGGTGAGCAGCGCGGTGAGTCCGAACTCGGCGTACCCGTAAACGAGAATCGCCGTCAGAAGGAAGCCCGCGGTGAACGCGATGCCGAACGACGAGAGCGGAATGCGCGTGGCCAGAATCAGTCCGCCGAGAAGCGTGGCGGCGCCGCGGATGCGCCGGAACAGCGGCCAGCGCAACGCGACGCAAATGACGAGCATGATCAGGCCCGTGCGAAACGCGCCCTCTTCGATCGGCGATGTGGCCACGCCGAAGAACGGCATCCGGATGCTGCCATCGTTCGTCGCTACGCCCGGCACCATCGTCCCGAACGACATCGCCAGCAGCCAGAGGCCCGCGACCGATGCGCCGATCGACCAGCCAGCCAGCAATGCAGTCCCACCTTTCGGCCCGAGCCGTCCCGCGCGCAACGTGTCTAGCGAGGTGCGGAAACCGGGAACGGTCGAGCGCAGCCACGACTCCGCGGCCGACCAGAGGATGAACAGCGCTACTGCTTTCGTGAGGAGAGTAATGAGATCCTGGACAACCTGAACCCAGGAAGCCGAGGTCCCCAGCGCTCCCGGAAGCGACATCGCGATCGAGAGCGCGCCGAGGACGAGTCCTTTCTTCAGCTCTATCCGCCGCCTTATCAGAAGGAGGCCGAAGAGCGCGATGACGGCGATCCAGAAAATGGCGCGAACGATCAACGCTTCCA
>DATAMS010000342.1:0-9355 GCA_036260495.1 Thermoanaerobaculia bacterium | reverse complement strand
CGTCGGATGCCTCGGCGGCGATCCTGCGAGTCCATCGATCGAATTTCGAGATCGTTGGATTCACGGAGACGCCCTCGATCGATCAGCTCGTGGCCGTGGCGCGCGATCACCGGCTGCCGCTTCTGTACGACGAAGGGAGCGGGCGCGTCGTCGATCTCTCGCCGTACGGTTTCTCGCGGCAGCCAACGATTCGCGAGCTTTTCACCAGCGGCGTCGACGCCATCACCTGCTCAACCGACAAACTGATCGGCGCCACGCAGGGTGGCCTCATCCTCGGGCACGAGGACATCATCCGCCGCTGCCGCAAGCATCCGCTCATGCGCGCGTTGCGTGCGGGGAAGGAATCGTACGCCGTCATCGCCGAGACGTTGCGCGCCTTCGCGACGGCCCGGTACGAAACGGAGGTTCCGATCTACCGGATGCTGGCAACGCCGCTCGACGCGCTTCGTGCGCGCGCCGAAGAGATGGTGCGGGGAACGGAGTGCCGGTTGATCGAAAGCCAATGTGCACTGGGCGGCGGCACCACGCCATCGGAGACGATCCGCTCGATTGCGATCGAAGTGGGCGGCGACGCCAGCACCCTGGCTGCGCGCTTCCTCCGGCATTCCACGCCGATCGCCGGCCGCATCGTCGACGACCACTTCACGATCGAAGTGCGGACGTTGTCAGAGAGCGATCGATCGGCCGTAGCCGAAGCCATTCGCGCATAACGGACCAGTCCGGCGTTTACGCACGCCATCCATAAATGTACCTTGCTACAATGAAGCGGAAGGTGTAGTTTTGCCGGGATCGCCGTCACCGATGACCTGATCACGCTCCTCCCTGGCAGCGACGGCCGGGCTGGCCGGTGCCAAAGGATTTTCCGGCCGCGCGACGCACATTCGTCGCGCGGCCGCGGGGCTGGCGGCCCGGTTGTACTGCGGCGCACGTCTCAACTGTTCGTCAATTGGGTGGCGCTGCGACCACACTCTTCGAATCCGCGCTAACGCTGCCGCGCGCCAGCATCGCTTCGATCTGCGATCGCGATTGCTCGCTCAGCGCGTCTTTGGCGCGAACTCCTGCGCCCGTCGTCTCGATCGGCGTTCCGGCGCGCACCGTGACGACGCCCGGCGTGATCTTCTTCGCGCCGACACGGAACACTTCGTATGTGCCATCGATCGCCAGCGGCAGGATCGGTAGCTCCGAGCGGATCGCCAGCAGGAACGCGCCGCGCTGAAACGGACGCATCGCAACCTCGGCCGATCGTCCTTCTTCCGGGAAGATGACGATCGTGTTGCCGCGCCGGATCCGCTCGACCGCGAGGTCGAATGACTTGACCGCGGTGCGCCGGTTCTTGCGATCGATCGGGATGAAGCCGGCGCGTCCGATGGCCCAGCCGAAGATCGGAATGCTGAAGAGACTCTTCTTGGCCATGAAGCGGATCGGTTGCGGGATCGCCGCGAAGATGCAGGGGATGTCGAAGTAGGAGTGATGATTGGCGATGAGGATGTAGCGCTTACCGCGGTCGATGCGCTCGATGCCGTCGCTGCGCAGATCGATCCCCGCGCCCCACACGATCGCGCGCGCCCACAGACGGATGATGGGCTCGATCAGCGGCGACGCCGACGACAGCATGGCGATGATCAGCACCGCTAAGGCCAGCGGAATCGTGACAACGATGGCAACGATCGCAGCCCATATCGTTCGAAACATTCGGCGCGCATCTTATAGGGAGTGCGGTCGTCTCGACCGCGGGCACTCGGGCGTCCCGCCCGTGTGCTGCCGGGCCAGAGGTCGAAAATCACCCGGGTGAAAAACGTCCTGCTCCTAATCATTCTGCCCGGGATACTGGCCGAGCTCTTTGATGAACACATGGCGCAGGTAGCCATTCGGCGACTCGAAATAGAGAGTTCCGCGCACCGTGACTGGCTCGTTCAGCCGCCGATTGTCCGGGCCATAGCTGATGGCCTTGGCCCAGAACTCGATGGAGATGCTCTGGTGCGGCTCGATCGGCTTCTTGAAGTAATACGAGCGATGTGAGGGATCGAGGTTGTAGGCGCCACCCTGAGGATTCACCGTGATGATCTCGACTCTGGCGAGGGTGATCGGCACGCCGGCGCGGTTGCCGATATCGAGGCGATACTTCACTTCGAGCGGTCCGTCCGGGTAGTTCGCCTCCGCGGCGCCGGCGAGCTGCCGGATCTCAAAATCGGGATCAGGGATGTTGGCCTTCTGTTGCGGGGCAGTGGGTGCCGAGGAGGAACAGGCGGCCAGAACGAGCACGGCGGCGGCGAGGAGGTTTCTCATTCGCCGATTCTAGAGCAAGAAATGAACCGCGCCTCGTCCCACGGCGCCCGTTCCGAAACCAACGTGCAACAACTCCTGCCGGACGGTGCTAACGTAATGAATTCACTCAGTGGGAGAGGCCGGATTGTCGGATGTGATTCCTGTCGCGAAACAGGCAAAGCAGGTTGGTGCGCCGTCTGCGCATGAGATGCTCGAGCACCGCCTCGCCTTCGAGAGGCTGATCTCCGGCATCTCCACGAACTTCATCAACGCCGACGCCGCCGATGTTGCACGCGAGATCACCGCCGCGCTGGAGAGCGTCGGCCGTTTCGCCGGTGCCGACCGCGCCTACATCTACATGTTCAGCGACGACAAGGCGTGGGCGGTTCTCACGCACGAGTGGAATGCCGATCCCGGCGCCGCTCGCGGCCTCGGCGAGAAAGTTCCGTTCGCGGCCTTTCCCTGGACTTCCGCGCAGATGAACGATCTCCAGCAACTGACGATCTCGATCGATGATCTGCCGTCCGATGCGATCGCCGAGCGGGAAGCGTACGAGCGTGCCGGGAATCGCTCCGCTGCGTTCGTGCCGATGGTCTACCGCCACGCATTTCTCGGCGCGCTCGGCGTCGCCTCCGCGGAGCGGCGGCGGTGGAGTGAGGACGTGCTCTCGCTGCTGCGCATCGTCGGAGAGATTTTCGTCAGCGCCATCCAGCGTCACCGCACCGAAGCGGCGCTCCGCAGCAGCGAGCAGCAACACCGCCTGCTCTTCGAGCGCAACCTGGCGGGCGTGTATCGAAACACGATCGACGGCCGCATCCTCGATTGCAACGATGCCATGGCCGGCATCCTCGGCTTCGCGTCACGCGACGAGTTGATGGCGCATTCGGCGAGAGATCTCTATCTGCATCCCGCCGAGCGTGACCGGTTCATCGAATCGCTGCGCCGCGAAAAGATGAAGACCAGCCACGAGATCCTGCTCCAAAGGAAAGACGGGCGTCCCTGCTGGCTCATCGAGAGCGTTCACCTTCTCGAAGGCGATCCCGAGGTTCTCGAAGGTACCGTCATCGACATCACGGATCGCAAGCTCGCGGAAAACGCGTTGCGCGAAAGCGAGAAACGGTATCGCCTGCTCGTCGAGAGGATGCGCGAGGGATTGGCGCAGGCTGACAACGATGGCCTTCTGCAATTCGTCAACGACCGATTCTGCGAGATGACCGGATACAGCCGCGAAGAGCTCATCGCTCATCCCGCCGCCCGCCTGCTCGCCTATCCGGAAGACGTCGCGCTGATGGAAGAGAAAGCGCGGCTGCGTCTTCGCCAGGTCGCCGATCAATGCGAGGTTCGCATGCGGCGGAAGGACGGCACGGTCATCTGGGTCGAGATCGGCGGCGCTCCCGTCGTCGACAGCGAGAGCAACGTCATCGGATCGATCGGCGTGTACAAAGACGTGACCGAACGCCGGCTGGCCGAGGAAGCGTTGCGGGATAGCGAGGCGCGGTACCGGCTCATGGCCGAGAACTCGACGGACATGATCTCGCGGACGTCGAGCCGCGGAGTCATTCTCTATGCCTCCGATGCATCGCGCCGCCTCCTCGGTTACGAGCCATCCGAGCTTGTCGGACACTCGTTCTACGATTTCATTTTCGCGCCCGACCGCGAAGAAGTCCGCCATCTCACGGCGCTGATTCACGAGTCGGGTCCGACGACGTTTGCGTATCGCGTCGAGAAAAAGGACGGCACGCTCGCCTGGTTCGAGACTACCAGCCGCATCATCCGCGACGTCGTTTCCGGCGACATCCGCGAGGTCGTCGGCGTCTCCCGCGACGTCACCGAGCGAAAAACCGTCGAGGAGCACATCGAGTATCAGGCCTATCACGATGCCTTGACCGGACTTCCGAACCGCCGGCTTTTTCGCGATCGTCTGACAGTCGCGCTGGCTCATGCTCGTCGTCTGAAACATCCGCTCGCGGTGATGTTTCTCGATCTCGATCGCTTCAAGGTCGTCAACGACACGCTTGGACATTCGGTCGGCGATGAATTTCTGAAAGCCGTCGCCATGCGCTTGCAGGGCGCTCTTCGCGAAGAGGATTCGGTTGCGCGCATGGGCGGCGATGAGTTCACCGTGCTCCTCGCCGATCTCAAGACGAGCAATGACGCGGCGAAGATCGCGCAGAAGGTGCTCGACACCGTCGCGCAGCCGTTGCCCATCGAGGGAACCGAGCTTTTTCTCACGACCAGCATCGGCATCGCGCTTTTTCCGAGCGACGGCGATACGGCCGAGACGCTACTGGCGAACGCCGATCACGCCATGTATCGCGCCAAAGATGCGGGCCGGAATTCGTATCAGATGTTCACCCCGGCGATGAACAGCCGCGCGCTGGAACGGCTCTCGCTCGAAAGCGATCTGCGCCACGCCCTCGGCCGCAACGAACTGGAGTTGTATTACCAGCCGCAGATCAACATCGCCACAGGTCGCATCACCGGCGTCGAAGCGCTCCTCCGCTGGAACCGGCCGGGTTTCGGCGTGGTGGGACCGAAGGAGTTCATTCCCGTCGCCGAGGAGACGAGGCTGATCGTGCCGATCGGGGAGTGGGTGCTGAATGAGGCCTGCCGTCAGGCCAAAGCGTGGGAGCAGGGCCGCCAATCCGCGTTTCGTATGGCCGTCAATCTCTCACCCCGCCAATTCCAGCATTCCGATTTGCCGCAACTGATCGCCGCCGCGCTCGATCTGTCCGGTCTGGCGCCGGCCAGTCTCGAGCTCGAGATCACCGAGAGTCTGGCGATGCAGAACACGACGCGCACGATCGCGACCCTGCATCGTTTGCGCGAGATGGGCGTGCAGATCGCCATCGACGACTTCGGCACGGGCCACTCGTCGCTGAACTACCTGCGAAGTTTTCCGATCGACAGCGTGAAAATCGATCAGGAGTTCGTGCAGGAGATCGAAGCAAGCGCCGCCGACCGCGCCATCGTCTCCGCCGTCATCGGCATGGCCCGCGGCCTCCGTCTTCGCGTGACGGCCGAGGGCGTGGAGACCGAGCGTCAGCTCACGTTCCTGCGCGAACAGGGATGCGAAGACGTGCAGGGATTCCTTTTCGGCGAACCGGTTCCTGCGAGCGCGTTGCGGCCGGAAGCGCGCTGACGATTCTCAACCCGCCATCAATCAGTGTCGCGCTGCTCGCGCGCGCGGGCGCGTGCCCCCGACGGCGAAAAGATGTCCCGCGTTCTGCGAGTAGATCTTTCCGTCCGGACCGATCGAGATGGGCGTGTAGCCGGCGCCGAGGGCGAGCTGGAGGAAGATCTTCTCCTGGACGATGCCGCCCTGTCCGATCGCGTAGAGATTGCCGTCCTCGCTGTTCACGTAAACGACTCCGCGGCTGTCGATCGCCGGCGCATTCACGCACCACTCGAAGCCGTTGGGCTGGTCGTCGACGCAGAACACGTTGCCGTCCGGTCCGCGCCCGCAAGCCTGCGTGTTCGTGCTCTTGAACTGCCACTCCATCTTCAGATTCGCGTCGAGCTGCGTGATGAAGTACTTCTCGGGAGCGGCGTAGAAATTCTCCTTGATGACGATCGACCACGTGCCGTCGTGCTCCCACACCGCGGGCGTGATGTCCCAGCCGAAGTCGTAGGAGGCCAGGAACGCTCCATCAGCCGAGAAATGCATCAGATGTCCGCGCACGCCGTTGTAGCCCGTGAGGGCGCCGTACAGGACCGAGCCGTCGGGAAGGGCGACAGGCGACGATGTGGAGTCGTCGTCCACAGTCCCCGAGCCGGGCTGATTGTCGTTCGGATCGACGCCGGGCGTTGCGCCCGCGCGGCAGGCTCGCCCAGTAGTTCCATAGGGAACGAGCACACCGCATCCGTCGTGAAAACGATTGCGCAGCGAAGCGCTCCACTTCGGCGTGAGGTCGGCGTTGACCGCCACGAGGTAAGACCAAAGTGAATTGAAGTTCGCGAGTCCGACGACGTAGATCGTGCCGTCGGCGGCGATCGCGGGCGCGGCGTTGATGCCAGGCCTCACCGATCCGCACGGAATCGTTGGCGCCACCGCGGACGGCGTCGGCGGGAACGGGTGCGGCGCGCTGGGGCTGAAAACAAACGTGCACTGATCCGTTGCTTTGGGCGCATTCGGAACGAGCGAGCCGAAGGGGATCGCGTGCGTGTTGCCATCCGGCTGCACCTTCACCAGCCACGCGCCGGTAAGGTCCTTTCCCCAGGGATTGGCGGCGTCGAGTCCGAACGCGCCGTAGTAGATGTTTCCCGCCGCGTCGGCCGCCGGAACGCCGGAGACATAAATGTTGGGATCGAACGACGGAAAGGGATTGATGCGCTTCACGAGGTGGCCATCGAAGCGATCGATCTGCATCAGCGTTCCGCCGGCAGCAGGCATGTAGAGGAATCCGTTCGCGAGCACCGCATGAAACACCGGCTCGAAAAATGCGGCGCCGTTGGCCGGCACCGGCTTCCAATCGCTCGGCGCCGTCCAGCGATCAGTCAGCGCGCCGTCCTGCCAGCGCAAACCGTGGATGCTCCAGTCCTGCGTCTCCCAATGTTCCGCCGTTACGAACGTGCCCGACTTGAATTCCATGTAGACGCCGTCGCTGTCGATGAGCGGCACCTGATAGTGGACGTAGAGATCGCCGTTGAACAAAGCCGTCTCCTCCGCCACGAATGGGTCGTAGACGATGTCGGACATGAGGTGAAGCAGCGGCTGCGCCGCCACCCTCACCTTCCCGCTATGGCTCGGGTTTGCACCGATCTGCGGCCACTGCGCGTTTGCGCGCGGGACGATGAGGGCAAGTAGCAGGATTAGTCGCAGGCGTCTCATGGTGTTCGTTCAGTGGCTTTGTTTATCGATGGGATTCAGCACTCGGATTCCTGCAAAGCGCCGGAAATCGTTGTCCGCGGTATGAATCGTTGCACCCTTTTCGATGGCGATGGCGGCAAGGTGGGCATCGGACGTCAGATTGCCGGCCGTACCGCTCGCCAGCAGCAGACTGCGCAAAATGGACCAATGCTGTTCGCCGGGCCAGGCGACGACGACGTGCGGCTGGGCCAGCCAGGAGTCGACATAACGAATGGCCTGCTCCGGAGTCAGCGGGTTGCGCATGATCCCGGTTCGCGTCGTGATTCGCAGAAAAGCAAGAATGACGATCCAGGCGAGGGCGACCGGGGTGACGTCCGACATGATCGACACGAGCCAGGCGTGCGCCCGCCGGTGATGAGGAGCGTCGCGGTCGATGGCGTAGATGAGGAGGTTCGCGTCCGCCAGGATCATTTGCGCATCTCGAGCTTTCGGGCGATCTCCTCATCCTCGAGCGCGTCCGCGATGCTCAAGGCCTTGTCGAGATTCAATCCGCCGAGGACGCCGCCGAGCGAGACGGTCTTGAGCCGGTACGGTTTCGGTTTGACGCTTTTTTTCTGAAGTCCTCCGCGAAGGGTCTCGTTGACGACATCCTTGAAAGGCTTGCCGGTGCGATGCGCGATCTCTTTGAGGTCACGAGCCACCTGATCATCAATCGTCAGTGTTGTTCGCATGATGAGGCATCATAGCAGGTGACGCTCAGGCATCAAAACATCAAGACGCCTTGAAATGCGTGCCGGTCACGCGTTGACATCATGTCTCACTCGTGAGACCTTGCGCCATGATCATCGTCGTCCCGGCGTGCGAGCACGAGATCGCGTCGCTACCGGACGAAGTGCGCGGAGATCTCGCTGATGCTCTGGCCAGATTGGACGCTGGGCTCATGCTCTCGATGCCTCTCTCGCGCCCCATGCCCACTGTCGGGCGGGGTGTGCACGAGTTGCGGCTCAAGAATCGATCCGGTGAGTACCGGGTGATCCACGCGCTCGTGCGGCGCGGGTCGGTGCTCGTGCTCCACGCGTTCAAGAAAACAACGCAAACCACACCGAAGCGGAACATCGAGGCCGCCCGCAAGCGCCTCAAGGAGATCTCCCGATGAACAGACGCACATCGCCCGAAAGCCTCGCAAAGCTCCTCGGCATCCCCGCGAGCCGTAGTCTGGAAGCCGTGCTGAAAGCGCAGCTCATTGCCGCGGTAGCGCGCGAGATCGAGCTCCGCGGACTCACACACGCCGAGCTCGCCACGCGCTCAGGACTACCACGCAGCGCGGTCACGGGAATCCTTTCCGGGAGCCTTCAGAAGGTGACGATCGATCGCGTGTTGCGTCTCGTCGAGTCCGCAGGGTTGGTTGCGGACATCAAGGTAAGGCGTAACGCAGCGGCATAGTCTCGGTTGACTGGGACAGGCATCGTCTTCGGCCGCTGCAGCGACGGCGGCATCTAAGGTCGACCTTGCCACCGAAAAGCGACTCAAGGATGGATTGTTTTCCGAACCGCCCAGACATCGTTGCGGCACAGATGCTGCCTTCACGTCCGAGGATGAGAGCGTTGCGAAAACGAGGTGTCGCGTGAAATATGCGATGTTTGTGGCAGCCCTGCTGCTGGCCGGTTGCGGGACGATGGACGCGAAGATGACGATGAAACTGACGAGCGACGGCGGATTCACAGGCAAGGGAGTTGGCGGCGTCTCGATCGACGGTACGAGCGTCGATGCCAGCGACATGCGGCGCACTTGCCGCGGCACGCTGCGTTCTGAGGAGGGGTCGCGGCTGCGGGAGCTTGCGAAGGCGGCGCGTCCCGAAACATGGCCGGAGTCGTACGCCAGCGCCGAGCGTCCGCACGGTTCCCCCGACCAGATTCGCTACACGATCACCGCCAACGCGCATTCAACCTCCTGGTACGGCGAAGCGGGAGAGCGAGTGCCGCACGAGATCCTGGCGTTGCGCGACGCTCTCGATGCGGTGCAGCAGCGCGTCCTCAAAGACTGCCCGTAAAAGCAAAAGCCCGCCGCGCGTTTGCGCGGCGGGCCATTGTTCGATGCTTCGTCTTGACTACGGATGGCTGATGCAGAGCGTGTAGCTGCCGCTGCCGCTGTACGAGGAGACTTTGTACTCGTAATAGCCGGCCGTGCCGCTGTAGTTGATCGTCTCGTGCGCTGTTGCGCTTTCCGAGGATGCGACCACTGCCCATGCGGAACCATTCCACTTGTAGAGGTACAGATCAA
>DATAMS010000338.1:0-3933 GCA_036260495.1 Thermoanaerobaculia bacterium | reverse complement strand
TCTTCCAGTGTCCTTCGCTAACAAATATGTCGCCTGGCTGCTCGTGCCGCCGGCGGTCGTCATGGGGCCGCTGTCGTTTCTTTTTCTGACGCAGATCGTGCGGATGTCGGTGGCGACGTCGGGATCGATCTTCGGTTTGTTCGCGCTCTTTTTCCTCGCCGGGAGCGCCACGCTGGTGCGCGGTTTGACGCCACTGGCGGACGCGGTCGACGCCGGCGTGCGCAGCGGAAAAGATGCATCGGAAGCGGCGTCGCGCTGCCTCGAGCGGACCGAGACGCTCACGCTGATCGTCTGGGGCGCGGGCAGCATCCTTTACGCGATTCTTGCGACGTTGCTCGTAATGCCGACGATCCTCGGGCTCGGATATTTTTTCGTCTCGGCGCTCATCGCCGCGTTCCCGTCCGCGATCTGGGCGTACGCCGCGGGCAAGCGGCTGCTCGTCGAGCACGCCTCACACGGCGGCGCGTTGCGGTACAGCGGACGCCGCATTCCGCTCGGGCGCAAGATCGCCATCGTCTTCATCGGCTCATTCCTGATTTCGTTTGCGGCGCTCGTGGCGATGATCTCGTCGAAGGTGTCGGCGACGCTCGAGAATCTGGCCATCTCGTCCGCCTCCGATCGCTTTCAGCATGCGTACGACAGCGCCAATCTGGCAGCCAAGGTGGACCCTTCGATCGTCGACACGCTCCGTTTGTACGTGCCTTCTGACTACGCCATCGTGCTCATTCCGAGGCAAGGAAAGATCACGTCCAGTCTTCCGGACGCGCTCACGCCAGCCGAGGTCGAGGCCATTCGCCAGATCGGGAACGGCGACAGCTCCTCCTTCGTCTCGCCGCACGTCTGCCGTTTCGCGCGGCTGAAAGACGGTTCGATCCTCGTGCTCACGGTGCCGTGGGAGGCGTACAAGAACATTCCGCAGCAGATCACTTTCTACCTGGTCGTGATCGCGCTGGTCACGCTGGCCGCGTTCATCGCCGCGGCGCTTTTCCTTTCGCGCGACGTTGCCCGTCCCGTGCGCGCCATCCGCGGTCTCGCTTCCGACATGGCGCAGGGCGACTTCAACACGACGGCGCGCGTTTTCTCGGATGACGAAGTCGGCGAGCTTGCCGACAGTTTCGGCGAGACGCGCGCGAACCTGCGCCGCCTCCTCGGCCGCGTCGGCGGTAGCGGAGCAACGATCACCTCCGGCGTTCGTGTGATCACCGGCGGCACGGAGTCGCTGCTGCTTCGCTCCGCCGATCAGGCCGCGCTGACGGAGAACTCGTCGCACGCCGTCGAGATCGTCCGCGGCGGCATCGGCGGCGTTCTCAGCGCCGCCGACACGGTCACCGATCTGACGCAGGACGCTTCCAGCCGCGCGCTCGAATTGCGGGCATCGTCGGAGGAAGTGGCGCGGAGCATGGACTATCTCTTCCAGTCGGTGGAGAAGACATCCTCGTCGACGACGCAGATGAATGCGGCGATGTCGGAGATGTCGAAACGCACCGACGTTCTCGCCGGCATCGGCGAGGAGGCGCTCTCCTTCGTTTCGGAGATGGAGTCGACCATCGTCGAGTTGCGGGCCAGCGCGCAATCGACCGCCGACATTTCGCGTCAGGTGCGCGAGGATGCGGAAGCGGGCGGCGACGCCGTCGGCAAAACCGTCGAAGGAATCAACATCTCGCGCGATGTCACCAACAGCACCGCCGAGACGCTCGACGAGCTGCAACGCAGCGTCGGTCAGATCAGCCAGATCCTCAACGTCATCGAAGAGATCACCAATCGCACGAACCTCCTCGCGCTGAACGCCGCGATCATCGCCGCGCAGGCGGGCGAGCATGGACTCGGCTTCACGGTCGTCGCCGACGAGATCCGCCAGCTCGCCGAGCGCACGCGCGGTTCGACGAAGGAGATCAGCGCGATCGTGAAGGCGGTGCAGGGTGGATCGAAGCAGGCGGCGGCGAAGATGAAGGAAGGCGTGAAGCGCGTCGAGGCCACCGTTCAACTGGCCGACGATGCCTCCGCGTCGCTCGTCAAGATCGTCGGCAGCGCATCACAATCGTACGAGATGGCCACGAAGATCTCGCGCGCGCTCGACGATCAGGCCAAAGCCAGCCGCCATTTGCACGAGGTCACGTCACGGATGTCCGATCACATCGCCGAGATCAACCGCGGCTCGCGCGAACAGGCCCGCGGCACGCAGCTTCTGGCGCAGGAGGCGGAGCGCGTCCGCGAGATCGCCGGACAGGTGAAGACCGCGACCGACGAGCAGTCGCAAGCCGGCCGCGGCATTTCGTCAGCGCTCGAAAAGATCGCCGAGGATGCGCGAGCGATGCGCGACTCGCTCGATCGCCAACTCAAGGAAACGGACCGTATCGCCGACGCGTCGAGAACAATGCTCGACATCGCGCAGGCCAACGACGCCATCGCCCGCGAGTTCAACGCCACGGTGCAGAGCCTCGTCACCAGCGGCCGCGATTTCGAGTCCGAGGTGGCCCGCTTCCGATACAGCGACTAGGAGTGTGGGCGTCTCGCCCGCGGGCACTCGGGCGTCCCGCCTGAGTGCATGTTCCCGTACGGACAACTGCAAACCTCCGCGCGATCTTCGCGAGAGCAAACATCCGGGGCGAGGACGCCCCGAATGCTGCGGGCGAGACGCACCGCACTCCTCATTGCGGCACGTTCGAGCCCAATGTCGTCCATGCATCGCCGGTGACGTTGTCGACGGATGAGGTGTAGGCAACCCACGCGGTCGATCGATTCGTTGTGCTGATGTTGGATACCTGAACCTGCAGTGGGACCGAACTGTCGGCGCCGTTCACGCGGAACAAAACCATCGACGTCGCTTGCACAACTACCTGCTGCACGTCTGTCCCGGCTGAGCCGGCGGTGAAGACCTGGAAAGTCTGCGCGCTGCCGCTCAGGTTCACGATTCCGACGTTCACGTGAAAACGGGAGTCGCGGCGCGATCCCAGCACGGCCGAGGTCGTGCTGTTGATGTCGGCGGTGGAAACGGCCGGCAACGACTGCGATGTCGTTCCGCTGCTTCCCGGCTGGAATGTCCAGATGCGGGACGTGGCCACGAGCAGTGCGGACGGATCGGGGTCGCCGCCAGCGGTAATGGCCGTGACCAGGATCGCTCCCAGGCCGGATCGGTGCAGGATGTCCGTGACGAAATCTTCGGTGGCGATTCCAGACGCCGCGTTGATCTGGATGTCGACCGGCGCCACACCGATACCGGTCACGCCCTGGGGCAGCCATTGCAGGCGAACGTTTTGCGTGGTGCTGCGGTAATTGACCAGCGTGATGTCGCTGCGAAAGAACGTTCCGTTGCCGCCATCGACGGCACCGGCGGCGGGAATGAGAAATTGGGCCGAGGCAGAACGGGTAGCGACGATCTGTGCCGAGGCGGTCGTGGCGATGAAAATGATGATGAAGGTAATGACTGCTCTTCGCATGAAATCCTCCCGCGCGTTCGTGTGCGAAGATCGAGCCGCTCACGTCTCCGAGCCCGGCTGCCAAGAGGATTGACATGAACCAATACGACCGCAGACTTCAGGTCATTTACCTCGCAATCCTGATGAGCACGCTCATCTACGGCGCGATTGCGTGGACCTCGACAAACCCTGCAATCCCTCCGAAAACACTCTCCGATGAATTGCGTATGCCGGCGACGATCGGACTCTACGCCAGTGCGGCGGTGGCGTTATTGATCGCGATGATCATCCGCGACCGGCGCCTTCTCATCGTGCGATGGGCGATGCTCGAAGCAGCGTGCATCTGCGGTCTCGTCGCCGCATTCGTTTTCGGTGACTGGCGCCTGTACGCCATCGTGTGGGTACCTGCGATCGTTGCCTTCATCGCGATTTATCCGCGGGTGCGGATGGGAGAGAGATAGATTCCTTATGCTGCCTGGAGAGTTTCAAACGATGAACTGTTCAGTGTTGAATATCG
>DATAMS010000330.1:0-3033 GCA_036260495.1 Thermoanaerobaculia bacterium | reverse complement strand
CATCATCGAGCTCACCGTCTTGTTCAGCACTTTGATCTTGGCGGTCAGTCCGGCGATCTGTTCGAGCACGATCGCCGCGTGCGCCAGTTCCTTCGGTACCAGAGCACTGGCACGACTCACGAACGCTTCGGCGGAACACTTTGGAATGCGAGCTCCGAAGCTCTTGCACATCCCCCGAACGTGATTGATCAAAGTGCTTCGTGAACGCGTCAGCACATCGCGTGTTCGAAGCACTGCCAGATCGCCTTGAGCCTCTACCCCTCGATGCCGGATGGGAAACAACAGCTCCTTGTCCGCTCGCCCCAGTCGCGCCAGAAACTCTGCGTCGATACGGTTGTTCTTCCGCTTGTTGCGGTGAATCAGCGCCACGCGTCGTGCATTCGCCACGATCACCGCGTGACCCAAGCTTGTCAGAACCCGACTGACCCACGCCGAGTGTGTTCCCACCTCCAGCACGATCGTCAACGATCGTCGTCGGTGAAACGGCTCCAAAAACACTGCGCAGTTCACCCTCTGTCGTTCGCACTCGTTCCCGACGCACGACCTTGCCTTCCTCATTCAACCCGGCCCAGTCGCTGTAAAGATCCGCCAAATCCAAACCAATCACCTTCAACACTGTCACGAGCACCTTGATAGACTTCGCCATGGCCAATCTCCTTTCTTGTGCCTCGAGCACGTCCTTTTGCAGCACGATCATCTCGTGACTGCGTGAGGGAGGTTGGCCTTCTCATCTCATCTTTGTGGTGCAAAGCCTTTAGCGAATCCGCTTACGAGATTCCGTCGTAGAGAATGCATGCTCAACGATTACCACTTCATTACGAAATGGCGCGTCCCCGGAACCGTCAAAGAAATCATCGACATTCTCGGCGACGCTGAAGATCTCCCGCGCTGGTGGCCGTCGGTCTACATCGAAGTCAAAAAGCGCGGCGACGTCGTCGAGCTCTTCACCAAAGGCTGGCTTCCCTACACAATTCGCTGGAGCTTCCGGGTTACTGAAAGTCGCCCGGACGGATTCGCGATCGAAGCCTTCGGCGATTTCGTCGGCCGCGGCGAGTGGCTGCTGACGCAGGACGGCGACGACGTCAGCATCATCTACGACTGGCGCATCACCGCCGAGAAATCGCTGCTGAAACTCTTCTCCCCAATCCTCAAACCAATCTTCGGCGCCAACCACCGCTGGGCCATGGCCCGCGGCGAAGAGAGCCTCAAGATCGAGCTGGCGCGGCGACATGGCGAACCGCACGGAGAACCGCCAAAGGCCACGTTCCGATAAAAAGGAGAGCCCATGACCTACGCCGAAAAGCTGGCCCTGTACGAAAAGCTCGTAGCCACCAACCCGGACGTCCCGCGCAAAGGCGACACGATGCCCTACACGTCGCTGAACGGGAACATGTTCACCCTCCTCACCAAAGAAGGAACGCTGATCATTCGCCTCGACCCCGACAATCAGGCGGCATTCATCAAAAAGTACAAGAGCAAACTCCCTGTCCAATACGGTGCCGTGATGAAGGAGTACGTCGAAGTCCCGGACACGCTCCTCGCGAAGACGCGCGAATTGAAAAAGTACTTCGATCTCAGTTACGCCTACGCGTCGTCACTCAAGGCGAAGCAAACGAAAAAGAAGAAGTGATCACGCGGAGGCGCGGAGATGCGGAGATGCGGAGTTTGAACTGGTTTTCTCCGTGTCCTCCGCGTCTCCGCGTGACCGTTTCTCGGGACTTCGGCGTCGCGGTGTACTGGTAGCATCGCGTGCGCGCGATCACATCGCCTTGTGACCTTCCTCTCCGAGGCATGCTCGCCTCGCTGCTACTCTCCACCCTGTTTCAATGAACGAGGTCCTTCGACCGTCCTTTGGCACCTCGCGTCCCTCGGCGGCGAAGGATGACAGAGGAGATTTTCCGTGTTGCAGCGAAACGTGAAACTAGGAATTGAAGACTTCGAGTACTCGCATCTGTACGAAAACCGTCGCTTGCAGGATCTGGCGCTGGCGTTTGACCGGTTTCTGGAGCGGAGCGATGCTGGCCTGTTGCAGCGGTTCGAGTCGTATCGCGTTGGCGTGCAGAGCGGGATCGCTGGCGGGGGGCTGACCAAGCCGGAAGAGTCGGCGTTGCTGATTGCGGTCAGCCGGCCGCTGGGGACGTTTCTGGAGCAGCTTTTTCAGACCGATTCCGCTTCGGTCGTCGCGCGCACGCAACGGGATGCCGAGGTGGCGCGGTTCAAGAAGGAGTTCGTGGCGAAGCGGGTGGCCAAGGTTCAAGAGATCGCGTCCGGCGACCGGCGGGCCGCGGTTGATGCGCTGGTGCGGACGATTGCGCCGGGGCAGGAGCGTGATCTCGAGTACGCCATCGCCGTCACCGCCAACCGTTTGCTCGACTTCGAGCGCGAGTATCCGCGCGGCACGAAGGCGTCCGCTCCGTCGCCGCAGACGCGCGCCGCGCTGGGGCAGTTGCGCGATGAGTTGCGTGGGTCCGGCGCGTTCGCGGAAGCCATCGTTTACAAGCAGTCGGTTGAGTCTCCCGAGGCGATTGCGCGGGAAGCGGCGGCAGTGCATGCGCTGGGAGATCTCCTCGTCGACTGGCTGGCCGCGGAGTGGAAGGCTGGACATCTTGACGAGTGGACTTCGTTCCGTCTGCCGAAGCCGATGAATTTCGATCACCTCGTCGAGACCGACCGCGTCGACGAAAACACCGTCGTCGGCCCGAACGATGAATACCGCCGCCGCGACGGATTCAAGCTCACCGATGCGCGCATGACGCCGCGCGAGATCACGGACGAGGCCAACTACTGCATTTACTGCCACGAGCGGAAGAAGGATTCCTGTTCCACTGGTCTGGTTGAAAAGGACGACCGCATCAAGATCAATCCCCTCGGCGTTCCGCTTGCGGGCTGTCCGCTCGACGAGCGCATCGGCGAGATGAACGCGCTGCGCAAAGACGGCGACTCCATCGCAGCTCTGGCCATCGTCATGATCGACAACCCGATGTGCCCCGGCACCGGCCACCGCATCTGCAACGACTGCATGAAGTCGTGCAT
>DATAMS010000300.1:0-2464 GCA_036260495.1 Thermoanaerobaculia bacterium | reverse complement strand
CACCACGCAAGCCATCGGCGAGACCTCGGATCGCATCAGCCGCTATCTGTTGACGATCGCGCTGCTCAACGTCGGGTTCGGCTTGCTCATCGGGCTCGGTCTCTTCTTGCTGAAAGTTCCGCACGCGCCGCTGTGGGGCGTGCTCGCTGGACTGTTCCGTTTTATCCCGTACGTCGGCGCGGTGTTGAGCGCTGCGCTGCCGACGTTTCTGTCGATCGCGGTTTTTCCGAACTGGTACATCCCGCTGGCGGTCATGGCGCTGTTCATCCTGACCGATCAACTCATCGGCGGCTTCATCGAGCCGATCGTCGTCGGACATCGCGTCGGTGTCTCGCCGATCGCGCTGCTCGTGTCGGCGATCTTCTGGGGTTGGTTATGGGGACCGGTAGGCTTGCTGCTGGCGACGCCGATCTCCGTCTGCCTCACCGTCGGCGGCGAGTTCATCCCGGCGCTGCGCATCTTCTCGATCATGTTCGGTGCTGAAGATCCGCTCGAGGGCTATCTCAGTTTCTACAACCGCCTGCTGCTGCGCGACCGCACCGGCGCCATCGCCATCGCCGACCGTCACGCCGAGACCGACACGATGGAGGAGATGTTCTCCGATCTCTTCATTCCGACGCTGACCTTCGCGCAGGAGGAGCTCGACCGCAAGCGCATCACCTCGGCCAACGATCACTTCATCAAGGACGTGATCCGCGAGCTGATCATCCGCTTTGGCGACCGCAACGCCGGCGTCCCCGATCCGGAGCGCCACATCGTCGCCGTCTCCGTCGCCGGCGAGCGCCTCTCCCTCGGCACGCTGATGCTGACGCAGTTGCTCCGCGAGGAAGGCTTCTCGATCGACTACTTCACCGATCTGCCGGACGCCGAGTTGATCTCCTTCGTCAACGAGGTGAAACCCGAAGCGGTCTTCGTCTCGTGCACCAATCCGGATCACCTCGAGGCCGGCTACGGCCTGCTGCAACTGATCGCCGCGTCGTTCGTCGATCTCATGATCGGCGCAGGCGGTTCCGCCTTCGCACGCGACCGCGCCAAGACGCTCTCCGCCGGCGCGACCTACGTCCCGACGACGCTCGTCGAAGCGAAGGAAGACTTCCTGACGCGACGCAAAGCCGCACGCCGGAAAATCTCGCGCTCGATCACGTTCAGCGGCACGCGATTCCGAGTACCGCCATCGGCATAATTGCGCTTCGCGCAACTACCCCGGCGGCCAACTGAAATTGCGGCCACCGAGGAGGTGGAAGTGGATGTGGAAGACGGTCTGGCCGGCGTCTTCGCCGTGATTGGCCACCACGCGGTAGCCCTCGCCGTTCAGCTTGAGCGAGCGCGCAATCTCCGAGACCCGCACGAGCGTCGTGCCGATGATGGCGGCATCTTCCTCGTTCAGATCGTCGAGTGAGGCGATGTGCTTGCGCGGGATGACCAGGATATGCGTCGGCGCTTGCGGATTGATGTCATTGAACGCGACTACCTGATCGTCTTCGCAGATCTTTTTCGTGGCGATCTCGCCACTGGCGATGCGGCAGAAGAGGCAGCGGTCATTGGCAGGCATGGACGAAATGATACGACGTTCAGACGATGCCACGCGCGCGCCGCGAAGTCAGGTGCGGCGCCGGAGCGTGACCACGCGCTCGATTCCGGCGAGATCGTTGGTGACGTCGATGATGTCGTAGCCGCGCGCGACGTGGCGCAAATCGCCAAGCTGGCCGAATCCGATCTCGAACATCACCAGCGGTGCACGCCGCGCTTCGAGAATGCGCTTGATCACTTCCATTCCCAGCGGCCCCGAAGTCAGCGCGACCCGCGGTTCGTGATCGCGCACTTCAACATCGAGCTGCTCGACCTCGGCCTCCGGAATGTACGGCGGGTTCGAGACGATGAGATCGAACTCGCCGCGGATGGCATCGAGCGCGTCGGACGTCGCAAAGCGAACGCGCGAGCGGTAGGTGGCGGCGTTCGACGAAGCGACGACGAGCGCGGCGAGCGAGATATCGATCGCGAATACTTCCAGGTCCGGCCGCTCGCGCTCAAGCGAGATGGCGACGCACCCGCTGCCGGTGCCCACATCGAGCACGCGTCCGCCTCCGGGCGCGCGGGCGATGGCCGCTTCGACGAGGATCTCGGTGTCCGGCCGCGGAATCAATACGCGGTCGTCGACGCGGAGATCGCGTCCATAAAACTCCGACTTGCCGCGGATGTACTGCAACGGCTCGCCGCGCAAACGTCGTTCGATGAGAAGCTCGAACGGCGCCGGATCGATCTCGACTTCGCCATGAGCGAAGACCCAGGCGGTCGTGTGGCCGGTAACATCGGCAAGCAACACGTCAACGTCGCGCGGACTGACTTTCTTTGAAACCGCCAGCTCGCGGTAACGCGCGCGAAGTGATGCGATCGTTTCAGTCATCAGATGCAGCTCAAGGTGCGGGCACCTCGTCGTACGTCAACTCCAGAAAAACATCCTCCA
>DATAMS010000299.1:0-12940 GCA_036260495.1 Thermoanaerobaculia bacterium | reverse complement strand
GGGAAGGACGATGCGGTGGACTTGGGGTGTGGGGTGTGGGGTGTGGGGTGTGGGAGAGACTTCAAGGTTACTCCCGCTCCCACTCCCCACTCCCCACTCCCCCCCCCCCGCCCCGCAGTACACAAACACCTCGTGTCCCCGCGCGGCCAGCCGCGCCGACAGCTGCTCGGCGAATGTCTCGAAGCCGCCGTAACGGGCAGGTACGCCGCGCGTGCCGGCGATGGCGATCTTCAACGAAACCATCCGGCGATCTGGCGATCGGCCACGCGTCGCCGGCTTTGAATCGCGCGTCGTTTCTCCATGATCCGCCGGCGATTCTTCCACAGCCACGAAAGCGCGGGAAGCGACGTGCGCTCGATCGTGAGCGCGGCGATGATGACGACGAGATCGCGTCCAAGCTCGAACGGCGCGTTGCGCAGCGCGAGATACATCCCCTCGTTTTTCAGCCGCAGTAGAAAGCGGTTCTTGACGCCGTGCATGTTGATGACCGCGGAAAGCGAGCCGCGCTTCTCCGGCGTCACGGTGCGCACGTGATGCCCAACGGCATCGGGAACATAGACCGCGCGCCATCCGAAGAGCCGGCCGCGCCAGGCCACGTCTGCATCTTCACGAAAGGCAAAGAAATCCTCATCGAGAAATTCGCCGCCGATCGTGACGTCGCGGACGAATGACATCCGGTAGAGCGCAGAGGCGCCGGAGACGCCGAAGACTTCGTTGCGGGTGTCGGGTGCCGGGTGTCGGGTGTCGGAGTGATTTGGTGGAGATCCCTGTCCTAGCTCCGACTCCCGACTCCCGGCTCCCGACTCCCGCGCACCCTGGCCCACATCGAAATGCCGTCCTGAGCGCGTCATCCGGATGCCCATCGAATCGATCAAACCACTCTCGGCCTGAAGCAATTTGCCGGTGGCCATGCCGAACGACTCGCCTGCGTTGTTCAGCGCTGCGACGAGCCGCTCGACGTACTCCGGTTCGAGAAACGCGTCGGGATTGAGGAGGAGAACGAATTCGCCGTTGGCGATGCGCACGCCCTGATTGACCGCCGCGCTGAAACCGCGGTTTGTATCGTTGATGATCTGCCGCGCGGACAGCGACGCATTGCGCACGATCGCGATCGAATCGTCGTCCGAGGCGTTGTCGATGTGGATCAGCTCAATGTCGTTGTGCGTTTGCTTTGCGAGAGCGGCCAGGCAGCGCTCCAGAAATCGCGCGCTGTTCCAGCTAACGATGATGACGGAGACCAATCCGTTCGTCAGACCCCGCTCCATCGTGTGAACGCCTTCCGCATCACGCCGGCGTAGGCGCGGGCGGCGTGAAGGCGCCCGAGGCGGCGATTGGCGAGGCCGGTGAGTGCGAGAGGGATGCGCAGGAGCATCCCGAAAACGATCGCCCACCGCAGCACCTCGGCCTCACCCCGCGAATGCCACTTCTTCGCGTAGAGCCACATGTTGCGATACCAGAGCGCGATGAACTCCGCGAACGGAACGTGCTCGAGGCTGGCGCCGCCGAAGTGCCGGGCGCGCGCCGCGGGAACGACGAAAATCGTTTTCCCGGCCGCGGCGAGACGGCGGCAGTAATCGACGTCTTCGAACCAGGCCGGCGTGAAACGCTCGTCGAGCGGGCCGACTTCGGTGAACACTTCGCGCCGCACCAGCAACGCCGCGGCGGCCGGCTGCTCGACCGGCTGCGGATGCGTCAGCTCGAGCTCGCGGTAGCGGTAGCGCGCCGTCATTGGATTGTCGGGAAAAAGTTTGTCGATGCCGAAGACTTCGCTGATGAGCGTGGCCAGCGTCGGCAGCCGCCGCAACTGAAACTCGCGTTGCGACTCGCCCGCTTCATCGGAAAGAAGAGGCGCGGCCGCGGCAATGGCCGGGTTTTCGTCGAGAAAGCCGACGAGGATCTCCAGCGAGCGTGGTGAAAGCTCGCAGTCGGGATTGAGAAGAAACAGGTAACGCCCGCTGGTGCGGCTGGCCACGCGATTGACGCCTGCCGCGAAGCCGTCATTGGCAGCGCCGCGAATCACTTCGACTTCCTTGCCCATTGCGGCGATTGTGGCGTCGGACGAGGCGTTGTCATAGACGACCACCTCGTACTCCAGCCGGCCGCAGGCGGCACGAAGCGACTGCAGGCAGCGCTCGATCCATCGTTCGCTGTTCCACGTCACGATGGCAATCGAGAGGTCGAGCGGTCCGGTGGCGATGCCGCGCAACATCGGCGCTGGCTGGCTCGTTTTCAGGTTTCTCGTTGCGTTTGCCATTGCTTGATTGCCTCGATCAGCGGGCTTGCCACTGCAGCCCATCCGAATCGAGGCTGAATCCGGATCAGGTTTGATACGCACCGCGCATGGAAATCGTCGTCCCTCATTAATTTCGCGATCGCATCGGCCACGGCTGATGCATCCAAGGGCGGCACAACGATACCCAATTCTTCCCTCGCCACCAGTTCGGCAGCGTACCCTTCTTCCGTTGTGATGACCGGAACCGCCGCCGCAATCGCATCGAACAACCTCGTGCGAATCGAGTAGGCAGCCTCCGCTGTCGGACGATGCAGCATGATAGCGACTTTGCTGCGGCGCAGCCACGAAAGCCGGCTGTTGTACGGCATCCACGAGTCGTTGGCCTCGACGAACGCACCGCCGGCCAGTATCCATTCATCGAGGCGGTCTTCGCGGCGCCGGTCGACAGTGTGCTCGTTCGGACGCGAGCGCCCCAGAAACAGCAACCGGCACTCGACTCCTCGGCGATTGACCTCGATGATCGCTTCGACCGCCGTGGCGGGATCGAGCCATTCCCAGGTGCCGCCACCCCACAACACGATGTTCTCGCGATCTGCCAGCGCCGCGGTCCCAAAGTCTTCGACACCGAACGGGATTTCGATGATGGGACTTTGCGAGCCGCCGTAAAGCTCGCGCTGTTTCTTCGTGGCGACGACGAGCAGGTCGCCGGTGGCGACCGCACGCCGCACACGCCAGCGCTCTGCTTCGATATGAATCCTCTGCCGCATCGAAGGGTGACGGCCGTACATCTCGTGCAGTTCGAGCAGAACCGGATCAAAGAGGTCGTAAACGATTCGTTGTCCGCGGCGCTGCCGCCGGAAGCCGCGCGCAGGCTGGCCAATCAACACATCGGCGTCTCGCAATCGCGCGCCCGCCTCTGCGCTGCCGCGCCCAACGACGGCGAAACTCGCAGGGCCGGGAAGCTCGCCCTCGCGCTTGCAGACCAGCGTGACCGTGAAGTGTTTCGCCAACTCGCCGGCCAGATGCCAGGCGCGGATTCCTGGCCCGGCCATCCGTTCGCCGGCGACGTCCGGCGTGTGTACGACGATGTTCACGGCGCGCACTCTATCCAAGGATGAAGGCGGAAGGATGAAGGATGAATTGAAAGCATTCTTCTTTCATCCTTCATCCTTCATCCTTCGTATCAGCCCCTCAACGATCCCTTGCAGCGAGGACCGGCCTCGGAGAATCAGCTTCATGTCTTCCCACAGAAGCGCGCTGATCCGGCCGGCGCCGCGATGGCGGCGGGCGACGAAGTAACGGTTACGGGTTCGGAGACGGAGCGCGTCGCCACCGAGGAGGGGAGCGGATTGCGAACCGCGATGAGTGGCTTTGATCACCGGCAGAACCTCCGTGCGCCAGCCGGCTTCGTGCAATCGCGCGCAGAGATCGACGTCTTCGTAGTAGGCGAAGAATCGCTCGTCGAAGATCGTGTGGCCGAGCGCCTCGCGCCGGTAGAGCGCGGCGGTGGCGGAGACACCCCACGCGGGGGTCGGTTGTCGGGGGTCGGGCGTCGGAGAGAGCGGCGTTGTCCTGACTCCGACTCCCGACTCCCGACTCACCACTCCCGCACCAACCTGCCGGAACGTGCCGTCGCTGATGTCGATACCGGCGCCGTCGATCGTGGCATCGTCGCGGCGGATGATGGTCTGCACGGCGGCGAGTTTGGGATCGGCATCGAGCGCGGCGGCGACGGTGGCGAGCCAATCGCGATCGAGCACGACGTCATTGTTGACGAGCGCGATGTAGCTGCCGGTGGCGTGAAGGTACGCTTCGTTGTTGCCGCCGGCGAATCCGAGGTTGGTGTCGCTGCGGAAGAGGTGAAGAGCGTGGCGGAAGGCGATGCGCTCCGCAACCGGCACGCGCGAGCCGTTATCGAACACGATCACTTCCTTCGGCGGCAGCGTCTGCGAAGCGATCGAATCCAGACAAGCGCGCAGCATGTCGCCGCCGTCGATATCGAGAACGATCACGGAGACGTCAGTCATGCTGCATCCAGTCGAGATTGGCGCTTCCGTCGAGGCAGCGCAACTCGGCCCGTCCGGCACTACCGGCGTTAATCGTCGTGTATCCGTAGATCGCGCCGCTCGGCGGCAGAATGAAGGCGTGTCCACCGATCTCGATCGTGGCGCCGGAGCGGGATTGATAACGGAGCGTTGACGGTCCGGGATTGGCCAGAAACGAGAGCGTGTCGGCGGCATGAACGACCCAGCCGCCCTGATAGAGAAAGCGCGAAACCGTCCATTCGGCCGGAAAGATCTCGCCGCCGTTGTGGATGACGTGGGCGTCTTCGAATTCGATGCGATCGGCCGGTTTGCGGCCGTAGATGAACGCCGCGAGCAAGATTGCCGCGAAGACGAGCGGCGCGAATGCGAATAAACGCACTTTCGGAGGAGGTCCTTCGACCGTCCTTCGGCGGCTCAGGATGACAGTCACGATGATTGCGGCGATGAGTAAGACGCTCGCCACCGTTGCTGCGAAATTCGGGCGGATGAAGCTCGGCATCAGCCTCGAAAAGTCGCTGTGCCATCGTTCGCTCAGCGTTTCGCCGATGAAGTTTTCGCCCGTTGCGAGATGGAACAGACGCCACGGAAAGGCGGCGCCGTGCACGACGAGCATCAGCGTCCAGCCGGCGATGATCGCGCGCGTTCCGGCGCCCACTTTCTCCCACAACGCCGCGCCGCCGAGTGCGAGGACCGGCATCAGGACGACGATGTAGCGAAGCGGAGGAGACCAGCCGCCATGCCATTCCGAGCGCGGCACTAGATAAAGAATGTAGAGGAGCGACGCGCTGATGCCCAAACGAAATCCCTCCGGCATCGAGCGCCAGCGCGCGAGGGCGAGGACCCCCAGCGCGTACAGCGGCGCTTGAAAAAGAAGACCGTCCGCGCCGTCGAGCACGAGGCCAAAGAGCCCGCGGAAATACGACATCGGTCCGCCCGGCATCAGCTCCTGCCACGAATGCGTGTTCATCGGATTGCCGGTGATCAGCCACGCAATCAGGAGCGGCACGGCCACGACGGCGCTGGCGATGAGGACTTGCCTTCGCGTGCGCAAGGCGCGCGCGAGCAGCACGATCGCAATCAATCCGAAGCGGATCTTGAGCAGCACGAGCGCGAAGACCGCCGTGATCCATCGCGCCGGACGCCGTTGCCGCACACCGCGCAACGCTTCGAGAAAGCAGAACGCCGCAGGCACCTCCGGCCAGATGCGCGTGGCGTAAAAGACGATCGGTGGTCCGAACGCGATCAGCGGAAAAATCGCGCGCGTGGTCGCGTCGCCGATCCCTTCGTCTTCGAGAAAACGAACGGTCGATCGCGCCAGAAGCGCTCCGAACAACGCAATCACAGCCAGCGCGCCCGGCACGCCGCCGAGCGCGTAACCCGGCATCATCAGAATCGGCAGGAACGGTTCATGACGCGAGTACTGCTCGCCGTGCGCACCTCGTGGATCGCCAGGCTGCGGCGTCAGATCGGGGCGGCCGGTGTCGGAGCGGGCGATGTCGCGATATTGATTGGTGAGATCGAGATCGTGATCGCGCACCAGCGACTCCGTCATCATCAGGTAGTAAGGCTCATCGCCATCGACCGGCGTCCGCAGTTGCAGCGGGATCATCACCGCGTAACCGATCGCAGCGATGAGGAAGGCGCGGTTCGCGCTCCAGCGAACGTCGTCCGCAAACGAGAGGAAGGCTAGCGGAATGGCGAGGATGATCACGCCGAACACCACGAACACGAGATACGGATCGACGTCGATGAGCAACACGCGTCCGTAGGCCGCGAGAAAGGCGAAGGCGATCGCCGCACCGAGCTGCGTACCGAGGCAGCGCTTGAGCGCGCGGCCACGCAATGCCACGAGCGGCATTGCCAGAGCAGCGGCGATGAAGAGCGCCAGTTTCATCGCTTTGGGTACTCGACGGAATCAACTACCAGCCGCGATTGCGCATGAAGATCCGCAGCGGCAACGATGCGGAGCGAAACGATATCGGACGCGCAATTCATCGTCGTGCGGCCCGCTCCGAAGACCCAGGCGTTCGCGCCGTAGTCGCGGATCTCGCCCGGCGAGAAACGCGGCAGCGGATTGCGCGACGCGAAAAACTGCTCGCGGCGCATGAAGCCGAAGTCCGCCGAGTCGCCGATGCGGATCGGCCGCACGGTCATGTGGCCGCGCCGGTCCGTCGCCTCGATCGCGCCAATCACGTGTCCCGACCGAAGGCGCTCCATGTGTCCGCCACAGGTCGTCACGATCGCCGCGGAGACATGAGGCGGTACCGCGACCGGCACCGACTCGCCCGCCGCCAGCGTGCGCGAAACCGTCTGCACCTCGCCCAGCGGCGGCGCGTAATTGCGAGCGATCGGCAACGCCCGGGCGATGATCCCGCTCCACGGCCAGAGCGCGAAGATGGCGATCGCCGCGGCATACGAAAACGGCTGGATGCGATCGATGAGCGGAACAAGAAAGACAATCGCCGCGGCAACATAAACCGGCGCCAGTGAATAGCGCGCAACGCAAGCGCAGAGAAGCAGGGCGGCGGCGATGGCGAGGCTTGCGAGGTTGCGTGGTCTCGTGGTCTCGTGGTGTTCACCCGCGACGGCGCCGCGAGACCGTACAACCACGAGACCGCGCAACCCAACCACGAGCAGCGCGAGTGCAAACGGCAGAAACGTCATCATCCCCGCCCGAACAGGAGTCGCGACAGCGACAGCCAGCACCGCGATGAGGAACGCTGGCGTCCCGCCGGCTGGCCCGGCGGCGTCCCGCCGCCGCGGCATCGCGAAAAGCAACGTCACGCTGCCCGCAAGCACGACAAGCTCGCGAATGATGCGCACATCATGCACGGGGATCCAGCGCAGTAAAACGATTCCAACCACGGTCAGCGCGATCTCCGGTGGCGAAACGCCGCCGGGCCAGCCGGCGGGACGCCAGCGTTCTATCCCAATCAACGCCGCTCCGTACGCAAGCGCCACGATCACGCCATACGCGAGCAGTCGCGTGCGCTCGTCCGCCAGCGTCATCATGGCCACGATCAGCAGCGGCACTGCGCACTGCACGACTGCCGCCCAGCGCGTTCCTCGCGCGGTCCACGCGCAGATCAGAACCAGCGCCATCACGAGCGGAAGATGGACGTCGATCGGTGTCGTCAGCACACCGCGTTCTCGGCTGGATTACGAACCTTCTCTGATGGATTGCGAACCCACTCCGGATCGAAACCTTCGATCATCTCCGGCGTCATCGAAGCACGATAAACAACACGGGCGTCGCCGCGAAGCTGCACGTCGCGGACCTCGCTGCCATCGATCGCAAAGGAAACTTCCAGCGTGATTCCGCTTCGCGTCAGCACCTTGACCGGCGACTTCGTCTTCCCGAAGAGCGCGCTCGTCACCGATGAAGCGACGACGCCCGATCCGCAAGAGAGCGTCTCCGCTTCCACGCCTCGCTCATACGTGCGCACCTCGATCGCTCCCGGCTCGCGAACGACGACGAAATTGATGTTCGCGCCGGCCGGCTGCAGGTCCGCGTGTGTGCGAAGGGCGCGTCCGAGGGGAACGATGTCCTGGGACCAGAGGTTGTCGCGCAGGAAGACAACGTAATGCGGCACACCGACGACGATCGAGCTCCCTCGGATCACCGTCTCACCAACGCGCAACGGACGATCCGCCACGAACGAATGCGGCTGCGGCAGCGCCAGCGTCACCAGACCGCCATCGCTGACCTCGGCGCCCACAACTCCTGCACCCGTCTCGATGGTCATCTTCTTCGGCGCAATCACATTCACCATCGCAAAGCGCGCCGCGCAACGCGTACCGTTCGCACAAAAATCGGCCTGCGAGCCGTCCGCGTTGAGGTAGCGCATGCGGAACGTCGCCTTCCCCGTGTTCTCGATGAGAATGACACCGTCCGCGCCGACCGAGAGATGTGGCGTACAGATGCGCCGGGTGAGCTCCGAGGCATCGCCAATCCGGCCCGACCGGTTGTCGATGACGACAAAGTCGTTCCCGCCTCCGGCCATCTTGAAAAACGTGATCGGATCCTGTCTGGACGCTTGCGTTTGCATGGGTTGCGCGTGAACGGCGGACTCGCGCGTGCCGCCGGAAGTTTTTGTGCCGGGCGTGGGTTCCGACCGGCGGCTCATTCTCGCATGTAACGGCGCGCTCTCCCGATTCGTCTAGAACGTGAGGACGCACCGGCGCCGGGAGCCGCCGTCCATCGGCAATGGCCGGTATCTCGTTCAATCGGAGCATATTCGTGAAACGACTTCGCTTCACTCGCGCCACCTCGGCCATCCTCATCGCAGCGCTCACCACAACACCTCTGTTCGCCCAACAGAAGACGCCTCCGCCACCGGACCTCTCAACGCTCACCGAGCGCATCGATGTCCATGTCATCGGCGTCGATGTCGTCGTCACCGACAAGAAGGGCAACCCGGTCACTGGCTTGACGAAGGACGACTTCCGGATCTTCGAGAACGGCGAAGAGAAGCCGATCTCGAACTTCTCCGAGATCGATGGACGAGTGGCCAAACCCCCGGTCGCGACCGGAACGGCGCCCGCGCCCGCCGCAACGGCTAAGGAAGAGATTCCCGATCAGTTGAAGCGCCGCATCATTCTCTATGTCGACAACCTCTCTCTCTCACCCTTCAACCGCAATCGGGTCTTCAAGCAGATGAAGGACTTCGTCAAGGACGTCATGCGTCCGGGCGACGAGGCCATGCTGGCGACGTACAACCGAAGCCTCAAAGTACGTGTGCCATTCACGCGCGATCCCGTTCAGATCCAGCAGATGCTCGACTCCGTCGCAGGCGAGTCCGGTTTCGGAATCGCGAACAAGAGCGAAGCCAAAGACGTCATGGGGCGCATCCGGGACGCCACGAATTACGACGATGCTGTTGCCGATGCCCGCACCTTTGCGTCTTCCGTCGAACACGACCTCCGGCAGAGCGTGGAGTCGATCAACGGACTCTTGACGACTCTCGCCGGCGTGGAAGGGAAGAAGCTTCTCGTCCTCACGACCGAGGGCTTCCAGATTCAGCCGGGCCGCGAAGTCTTTGCGATGATCGATGACGTCGCGCGCGAAAAAGGGTGGCAGTCCAGCTCGATGCTCGAAGCGATGAGCTACAACGGCACGTCTTTGATCGAATCGATCGCCAAGACGGCCAACGCCAACGGCATCACGCTCTATACCGTTCACGCAGGCGGCCTCGCGGCGGGAAGCGAAGGAACGTCGGCCGACAACCAGCAGGCGATCTCGTACAACGTCACCTCGGCGGCCGTCTCGAATACCACCGAGTCGCTGCAGCTCATGGCCGAGCTCACCGGCGGACTGGCCACCACGCGCTCGAACAATTTCGCCGGCGCATTCAAGAACATCGAGCGTGATCTCGATTCGTATTACTCCCTCGGCTACCGCGCCGGCACGGAGCGTGTCGACCGGCAGCGAACCCTCGAAGTGCGCGTCAAGAACAAAGCGCTGAATGTCCGCAACCGCCAGACCTTCGTCGAGAAATCGACGTTTCAGGACATGAGCGACCGCGTCATCGCAAACCTGCTCTACAAGACCAAATCAAATGACCTTGCCGTCCGCGTCAAAGTCAACGCGCCGATCCCGGCTGACGATCTGTTCAAGATTCCGGTCGAGATTCACATCCCCGTCGACAACCTCACGCTCCTCCAGCAGGGCGAGGCGTACATGGGCGGCTTCTCGATCTACGTCGTTGTCGGGAACAAGGACGGCGACATGTCCGACGTCTCGCGCAAGTCACACCAGATCACGATTCCGCTGGCCGAATTTCCGAAGACGAAGGGGCGGTATTACACGTACACGCTCGACCTGATGTGCGAGCGCGGCCTGAACAAGATCTCCATCGGCGTAGTCGACGACGTCTCGAACGTCAGCGGCTTCGACCGGCAACAGGTGATCGCGCAGGACCTTCGGTAAGAGCGTTTCTACATAAGGTAGAGGTTTGCACGACTTCGCGATTTCCGAGGTAGCCTCGGTGTGTGAGAAAGCCGAGCGAAGCAGTTAAGAACCTCGTCCTCAGTCGTATCGCTGAAGGAGCTACCGAAGGCTCTCTCCTTTGGATCGTCTTCTCAGCGCTCGACGCCCTGGTCACAAACCGCCTGACTTTCGCCTGGGGCTTTGCGAATACCACCGGCGCTCTTGTCGTTTGGACTGTCGGCATCTACATTGAGATCCGGGTAAAGGAGTCGCGATGAATCCGATGTACTACGGAACGCTTTCATTCCTGGCATTCATGGCCCCGCTCTTCCTTCTAGCCGCGTGGCTTCTGCACGGCCGCAGGCGCGACCCCGTAAATCCGCCTCACGGATCCGCGCCTACATCACCGAAGTCTCAATCCCAATCTGCTGACTAGGCCGTTCTTCCCAGCGATCGACTTGCGAACCTGCGGCGAATCACGATCCGGCCGAAGGAGCACTCATGAGTCCACATGCAATTCCTGCGGTCTCGGTCCTTTCGTCCGTTTACTCCGCTCCTCGCCATAGCCCTGTGGCTGATTCACGGACACCGCAAAGAAGCCAAAAAGCGCACGATCGGTTTTTTTACCGCGGCACGGGAATCTCGCTCACGATCCGCTGAATGAAACGCTGTTCCGGCGAGCCATCGGCGCGCAGCAGGCGCCGGTCCTTCATCACGATGCGGTGCGACAACACCGGACCGGCCAGCCGTTTCACATCCTCGGGGATCACGAAGTCGCGACCGTTGACCATCGCCAGCGCCTGACACGCCTTGAAGTACGTCAGCGCGCCGCGGGTGGAGACGCCGAGGGCGGCTTCGGCGTGCGTGCGCGTGGTTTCGACGATCGCCATCAGGTAATCGACCAGCGACTCGTTCACGTGAATCGACGCCACGTGCGCCTGCAGATCGCGCACTTCCTGCTCTTCAAGGATCGGCTCGAGATGTTCGAGCGCATCCTGCGCGCCGCCGGATCGAAGGAGCTTCTTTTCGTCGATTGGATTCGGGTAACCGATCGTCAGCTTCATCAGAAACCGATCGAGCTGCGACTCGGGGAGCGGATACGTTCCGACGTGCTCGATCGGATTCTGCGTCGCCAGCACGAGAAACGGATCGGGCAGCGGCAGGCGCTTTTTCTCGATCGAGATCATTCCCTCGCTCATCGCTTCGAGCAGCGCGGACTGCGATTTTGGCGTGGCGCGATTGATCTCGTCCGCGAGCAGGATGTTCGTGAAGACCGGCCCGGAGACGAACTCGAACTCCTGCGCGTCCTGGTTGTAAATCGTCACGCCGACGATGTCCGCGGGCAGCAGATCGCTCGTGAACTGGATGCGCTGGAATGAGAGCGACAACGAACGCGCCAGTGCGTGTGCCAGCATCGTCTTGCCGACGCCCGGCACGTCTTCGAGGAGGATGTGGCCCTTTGAAAGCAGCGCCGCGATGCAGAACTGCACCACTTCGCTCTTGCCGCGGATGACACGCTCGACATTCGCTTGCAGCGCAGCGATTTTCTCGAACGTCGGATGGCGTGAAACCGGCTGCGTCGTCATTTCAAAGCGCCCGATGCAACAGCAGTGGCCGGCATGTCATTTCGACGCCGCCCAGCCACCAACGTCACGTTCACCCACGTCACCTCACAACTTCTTGTAGTGCGGTCCGCCTCCACCTTCTGGCGGCACCCAGGTGATCACCTGGTAAGGATCCATGATGTCGCACGTCTTGCAGTGGAAGCAGTTGGTGAAGTTGAGGAACGGCACTTTGCCGCGTCCGTCCGCGGTCGGTTGCGGCTCGTAAACCTGCGCCGGGCAGAAGTGAAAGCACGGATTTCCGAACTCCTCGGTGCATCGCGTGATGCAAACCTCGGTGTCCGCGATCAGCAAATGCGCCGGCTGATTCTCTTCGTGAATCACGCCGCCGTTGTAGACGTCCGTGACCTTGTCGAACGTCAGCACGCCGTCGAACTTGATCTTCTCGGGCGGATGCGGATGATCGGCGCCGAAGTAGCGCTGGATCCTCTCCATCCGCTCGTGACCGGCGTGTCCTTCGAGACGGTTCATGACGCCGTAGCCGCGGCCACCGGTGACGATGCCGAGGCCGGCGTTGACCAATCCGGCGAGCTGGCCGTACTCGAACGCTTGATGGAAATTGCGCTGCTGCCACAACTCCTCGCGCGCCCATGACGCTTCGAACAACGCCTCGTACTCACTCAACTGTGCAGTCGAGTAATCATTGTTGAGCAACGCCTGGAACGTCGTCTCGGCGGCCATCGATCCTGACTTGATGCCGAGGTGGATGCCTTTGAGGCGGGCGCCATTGAGGTAGCCCGCGGAGTCGCCGGTGATCAGAAAACCGGGTCCATACATTCGCGGCATCGAGAAGTAGCCGCCCTCGGGAATCGCCTTCGCCCCGGCGCTGATCATCTTGCCGCCTTCCAGCAGCGGCCGGATGGAGGGATGCGTCTTGTAGCGCTGAAACTCCTGATGTGGATCGAGCGTGGGATTCTTGTAATCGAGTCCGACGACGAGACCGATGTCGATGATGCGGTCTTTCATCCCGTAGATGAAGCCACCGCCGAACGTATCGCCGTCGAGCGGCCAGCCCAGGGTATGAATCACGTTTCCGAGTGGGAAACGGTCGTCGGGCAGTTGCCACAACTCTTTCACCCCGACCGAATAGACCTGCGGATTCTTTCCGGCG